>VAZZ01000173.1 GCA_005884715.1 Alphaproteobacteria bacterium
TAGAATCGTCTCGGCGCTCTATCCTTTTGTTTGCGCATCGGATTATCCGAAAACCGCTTCGCACTTTTCGGTCCGATGCTCTAGGCGCTAGAAAACGATCGCGGAGCTATCCCGCAGGCGCATCCAGCACCGCATAGACGCCCTCAGCCACTTCCTTCGATGGCGATACCGGAACGATCTCGAACTCGACAAGATCGTTCCACTGCAACACCCACTGCCGCAACAGACTCAGCTTGTCGCATTCCATCACCATGAAACAACGGCTGAAACTCGGATCTATCCAAGACCCGTGGACCACCAGGCCTTCCGGAGTCATCCTGCCTTTCTCGCGAAAGCGGCTGTAGATGGTCTTACCATCTTGATTTTTGTATCGCTCGATGACCATGAACAGCATGCTGGCCGCCTCCCTCTTCGCATCGCGATCCTCCCATACTGCATGGACCATGGCAGTGTTCAAGGGATGAGACTCGCAAGGAGAAATCACGCGTAGCGCCAGAAGGCTATCCCCGTGAGCGTGACGCTCCAGGCGAGAATCCCCCATCTCACCCAGATCTGCCGCACGCTCCTCGCCACCTTGATCATCAGATAGCCGCCGAGAAAGGCGCCCAGCATCATGATCAGCGACGGCAGCCAGCGGATGACGCCGGCATGAGCGAAGAGCGCAATGGCGATCAAGGTGATGAGCGTGATGGTGGCGTTGCGAATCGAATTGGCCTCGTGAATGTCGTCATGGCCGAACATTGCATAGAGGGCGAGGAGCACGACGCCCATGCCAAGGCCGAAATAGCCGCCATAGACATAGACGATGAATTCGAGAAGCAAGGAGAGCCAGATCCAGCGCTTGCCGTCGAAATTATGCCGGTGCTCGAGCCAGCGCTTGATGGTCGGCGCCAAGGCGAAGGCCAAGGTCGAGAAGGTCAGGAGCCACGGTATCGCCGATTTGAACGAGGCTTCGCCGAGCCATAAGAGCGATACCGGCCAGCACCAGCCGGGGACCCAGCATCAATGTCGGACGGCGCAATTCGTGGCGATAGCCATAGAGGCTGGCGATATTGGCAGGCAGCAGCGCCACGAAATTCGAGGCATTGGCCTCGATTTCCGACATGCCGGCGGCCACTAGGAGGGGAAAGGTCATGAAGCCCGCACCGCCCGCCAGGACGTTGATGCAACCGGCCAGCACGCCGCCCGCGAATAAAAGCACGATTTCCTGCCAGCCCATCCGCTTTACCCTGATTTTTCAAAGCTTTTCTGTCAAAGGCAAAGTTTCGATAAGAGGGAAACAAGCCATGCGTCCCGGGCGTATTAGGAATGTGGCGTCGGCAAAACTTTCCGCTAGAGTGGTGGGAATCGCCGGCACGAAAGGAAGAGGCATCTCATGCGTAGCCAGTTGATGGCCATAGCGACCGCAAGTCCCCCCTTCGAATTGCGCACCGAAGACGTGATCGCAGAGGCCACACGGATCTTCGCCGGCCGCCATCGCGATTTCGAGCGCATGATGCCAGTCTTCGCCAATACCGGAATCAGGAGGCGCCAATCGGTCAGGCCCTATGACTGGTTCCGCCAGGATCAGGGCTGGCCCGAGCGCACGGAGGCCTATATCGAGGGCGCCACCGACCTCTTCCGCAAAGCGGCCACGGAAGCGCTGGATCGGTCGGATATGGAAGCTGGCGAGATCGACACGATCATAACGGTCAGTTCGACAGGTGTGTCCACACCCTCGATCGAAGCGCGTGTCATGCAT
>VAZZ01000171.1 GCA_005884715.1 Alphaproteobacteria bacterium
ACGACTACGCCAATGACGAGAGCAGCCCCGCCGATAAGGGGAGCGCCCATCGCCGTTACCGCCACACCTGCGCCTATCAGGCCGACACCGATCAATCCTTGACCAACATTGGACCAGTTTGTGTCAGTCACCCGATCGGCCAATCCGAAGACACCACTGCCGTGAAGCTGGGGAGGCAGGCCGCCGGAGAAGCCCATGCCGGGTCCGCCGCCTCCCATGCCGCCCCCGGGTCCTGGTCCGTGCCCGCCGCCAAAGCCGGAACCGCCGCCAAAACCGCCGCCAAGGCCGGACCCGCCCAGACCAAAATCACTGCCTGGGCCATCGCCACCAAGACCAAAGCCTCCCGAACCAAGATCGCCGCCCGGTCCATAGCCACCGAGGCCAAAGCCCCCCGGACCAAGATCGCCGCCCGGTCCATAGCCCCCCCGGCCCGTATCGCCGCCGGGACCGAAGCCGCCAAAGCCTCCCGGACCGTTGTCGCCGCCCTGGCCGGGACCAAATCCGCCAGGGCCGAAGCCGCCCCCCGGGCCTCCGGGACCATAACCGCCCGGACCATAACCGCCGGGACCATAACCGCCAGGACCATAACCGCCTGGACCATAACCGCTTGGACCATTATCGCCAGGACCATAACCGCCAGGGCCGAAGCCGCCGCCCGAGCCTCCGGGACCATAACCGCCCGGACCATAACCGCCCGGACCATAACCGCCCGGACCATAACCGCCCGCGCCGTAACCGCCCGGTCCATAACCGCCACGGCCAAAGCCGCCGGGACCATAGCCGCCCGGACCATAGCCGGGCCGGAAGCCGCCTTTCAGCGAAGGTCCGGCCACCCATTGTTTTTCTCTTTCGCGAGCGAGGGCGCCCAGCAAGGCGGCCGCAGGATTAAGCTCCACGCCTGCAAGGTCTCCGGCTTCATAGAAGTGAGCTGTCCTGGATGATGCATCATAGATGAAGCTCTCGCGCTTGCGTGCCAACGCGCCCCCGCGCACGTAACGCTCCCAAATATTGACGCAGGCGCCAAGCGTGAGCGGATGGAGTATGGGCGCGGCGGACTGAAGGGCCGATGCATAGATCGCCTCCAGCCCCGTCGCGTCTTCATGTTCGACGATGAAGCGGCTTGCCTCCAGAAGCATGTTTGCATGCCAGCGCGGTCCAGACTGGAACATTTGTCCAAGCACGCTGCCCTGATAGTCTACGAACGCATCCTGCACGATTTTGCGATCGAGGCGCGCAACTTGTGTAAAATTTGAAACATAGCCCGGATCTATGCAACGCCTGGCTGTTTCCCTGAGCAACGAGAACACGGTCCATGGCGGTGCTGCCGCATATCGCACCTGTATCAGGTGGATCGGCCCCAATGCGTTGCGATAGGTGGCCACCAAATTGGCTGGAACGGCCCTTCGCAGTTGACTCTTCCCGATCGCCCCTTTCGACCTGTGCGAGCGTTCAGACCTTTTTTCGCTTCTGCCAATAAAAGCGATCTTTTTCTGGTGTTTTTTCAGCGTCACGGTTGTCATGCGAGCCTCCACATCGGTTAAAAAGACCAACCGCGCGGACATATCACAGGCCTGTGGCCATGTGTGTTCGATCACCCGTTGAGGTGAATGACCCGGACTTACGGACGGCTTACGAGCAGTCAGTGTCCGGTGACGCGAGCGGCGCATAAGCGCGGTGCTCTCGGTTCACACCGTCTTGAAGATCACCCTTTGCGGATGATTGACCGAGGTCAGATATTCAACCGGCCGCTTGCGAGTGTCATTGGCCACAGCGCGGAAGATGAGGGCGGGGGACTCCTTCTTGAGACCCAGTAGAGAAGCCTCCTGCGCCGTTACCGTCGACACGCTGATTGTTCCCTCGCCGCTGTCGACATCGATGTCGTAGCGTGACTTGAGGTGGCATCACTATAATACCGTCCGGCCGCACGCCGCCGCAGCTACAAATTCGGTGTGCGGTACAGTATCTTACCCTTCACGGCGATCTCTATATCGACGAGGTAGTTCGCCATGCCGCCGGGGTTCATGGTGATTCCAAGGCCCGGGGCTGAAGGAAGCGAGACCTCACCGTTCGCATTGGGCACAAGGTGGGTTGAGGTCATGTCCCAAGATACGGACTTTGGCGCGAAAGGGTACTCGCAGATGACATGGTCCTTCAATCCCGCATAAGGCTGCAACGAGGCGCAAAGTGCAAGATGCGAGGTGAAGGTGTGATTGACGTAGGTCACACCGCGGGACGCGGCATAGTCTGCGGTACGCTTTGCCGCCCCAATACCGCCGATGCGGCCGCAGTCGATCTGCACATAGCTCACCTTGCCACAGTCGATCAACTGGCGGGCCATGTGGAAATTATGTGAGGCTTCACCGCCGGCCAAGCGTACCTTGCTGCTGCGCGCGGCGAGCGCCGCATAGGCATGATATGCGCCACCTAGAAAGGGCTCCTCGAACCATGTGGTGCCGACCTCTTCGAGCATCGCGATCCGAGCGGCCGCTTGATCGACATCCTCACGGAAAATCTGGCCGGCATCGATCAGCAGAGTTCCGTCGCGGCCAAGTCCTTCTCGCGCCGCGTGGAGTTGGTCGCGGTCCTCGGCCAGCGTGCCGCGCCCAAAGGGTCCCCAGCCGCATTTGACAGCGCGGAATCCAGTGTCGCGCGCCGCACGGCACCCTGCGAGCGTTTCGGTCGGCGTGTCGCCAAACAGCTGCGAGGCATAGGGTAGTTTCGCATGAGCGTGCTTGTAGCCAAGTAGCTCGTACACCGGCGCTCCACGCTTTCGTCCGAGCAGATCCCAAAATGCCATCTCGATGCCGGAAAAAGTATGGGCGGCTTGCAGCAGATCCATACATTCGAGTTCAACTGCAGCCGACATGCGGGTGATATCGGATGCATCGTCGATCTTCTGCCCGAGGACAACGTCACGCACCGGTTTGCAGGCGCCATGCGACATGGGGGCGACATAGGCTGCGATCGACACCAGCGGAGAGGCCTCGCATTCGCCCCAGCCTTCAATGCCATCGGCGACAACCCGAACAACCAGCGCATCCTGGCTGCCATCGCCAGCATCGGTGACGACCGGCATAGACAGATAGAAGAAGTCGACGGATTCGATGGTCATGACGCACTCGCACTTGGTGGATTCGTCCGCCGCATGCTGCCAAAACCGTGCCCGATTAACAATGGAGGGCGTCGCGATGCGCGCAACCGGCCAACTCAGATATGGCATGGTGCGAACCAGCTCCATCGGGACTTCCAGTAAGCCTAAGGCCAAGAGACCGACTGAAATCAGTGCTTTGGCCCCGTGGCAGACATCTTTCGCCAAGGGGCCGGATTGCAAGTAATACTATTGTTTTGCCAAAGTCGTCCGCAAAGAAAGGCAATCAAGATGCTTCCTGAGCCCACCCCATTCGATGACGTCAGGCCATTGCGTGGTCGACCCAAGATCAGGGAAGTGCGCGCCCTTGTCTCGCGGGCAGACGGTTATGGGGCAAGCGACGTCCACGACACCCCCGATACTCATTGGATCTTGGGACAAACTGCCGTTGACCAAAGCTGGGATCACGAGAAAACCCATCCGCCGATCACCAATCCGATGTCACGATTTCCCAAATATTCAGGATCACGAAAATCCTGGGGGGTCGCCAATGTTCCCTCTGTCATCGTTGAAATCGAGGACGAAAACGGTCTCATCGGAATTGGCCTCAGCACAGGGGGAGAGGCGGCTGCCTTCATCATCGAAAAGCATCTGTCCATGTTTGTCGAGGGGCAGTGTGCCAGTGATCGATCATATATCTGGGATCAGATGTGGAGAGCGTCGATCCACTACGGTCGCAAGGGGCTGGCGGTGCACGCAATCAGCGCAATCGATCTCGCCTTGTGGGATCTCTACGGCAAGACGGTCCATGAACCGATCTATAACCTGATGGGCGGCAGAACAAAGCAGCGTGTACCGGTCTATGCAACGACATCGCGCCCCGATTTGGCAAAGGACTTGGGGTTCCAGGGGGCCAAAATCCCGCTTCCATACGGACCGAGCGCTGGCGGGCCCGGCATGAAAGGCAATGTCGCGTTCATCGAAAGGTGGAGAAAAAAAGTTGGACCCGACTTTCCATTGATGTTGGATTGCTACATGGCCCTCGACGTTGAATACACAGCCGAACTTGCGCACCGATTGAAGCCTTACGATTTACGGTGGATTGAAGAGCCCTTGATGCCGGATGACTATGCAGGTCATGCCAAGCTCGGGAAAAAATTTGCGAGCATGAGCGGATGCGCCACCTTCGCAACCGGCTGCAGCCCGATGTCATGTGGATGGTCGGTCCGACTGAATTTTCAAAAGTTGTCGCTTTAGCGAGCGCCCAGTCAGTTGCCTTGGTGCCTCACGGTTGCGGCGTCTACGGATACTACATGGCGATGGCCTTCGAACATATCAGATTGGCCGAGTTCATGATGATGAGCGAAAGAGCAGACAAGATCGAACCGAATTTTGGCAAGATGTTCAAGAGCGAACCACTGCCGGAGCACGGCTACATTGAACTTCCAGCGACGCCGGGATTTGGGCTGGAGCTCAATCGCGATGAGGTCAACCTGATCCGTCCCTACGATAGAAGTTGACCTTGACCATGTGCCTTGGATGACCTACCCTTAGGAGATATTTAAAAACCGTGCTTGATCCTATTGGGCTGAGGCCAATGGATAGAACCCGCAGGACCGCATGAGGAATTGCTGCGCGGTCGCACTTTGCTTCCAACTAATGGTCACTGCATGCGGAACCGAGGGTTCCGCTGCCACTCGTGCCCGCCGCTCATCATTGAATGACGTCCGTAACGAATTTTCGCTTTTGAGCGCGAGATTTCTCACGCCAATACCCAGCCACGCGGTTCTCTGACGAAGAACCGTGACGTGCGCTGGCTAACCAGAGCAGGAGGGTGCCTATCATGAGAAGGCTTTTTACATTGGCAGTAGCCGTCGTCGCTCTCGTGATGACCGGCGGTGCAGCTTTAGCGAAGAAGTATGAGGCGCCGCCATTCGTCGGCGCTTGCGGCGATAGCTCTTACGAGGACGCCAAAGCCAAGGGTATTACACTCGGCATCAGCCCGAGTCCGCCCTACAGTTCGATCGATCCGGCGACCAATACTCCGAGCGGCATTGATATTGAAATCCACCAGGCGGTTCTCGACTGGATGGGTGTAAAGACCATCAAGTATGAAGTCATGCCGTTCGGCCAGCTTATTCCGGCCATGATTTCGAAGCGCATCGACATCGTAGCCACCAATATACATGTCACTCCGGATCGTCTCAAGGTCGTGAGCTTCACGGGACCGGCCTGGTGGTATGGGCCGGCGATCATCGTCCAGAAAGGCAATCCATTGGGCATCAAGTCGCTCGATGACCTCAAAGGCAAGGAGGTCGGCGTGGTTGCTGGCGCAGCGCAGGACGAATACGCACGTCACATCGGTGCCACGACTGTTCCATTCCAGACCGATGCAGAGGAGTTTCCGAGCATTGTCCAGGGGCGCGTCAAAATTCTGCTCGAAGATAACGTGCTTTTCTACAACTTCATAAAGGCCAATCCGAACGCGCCGATCGAACTCGTCCCCAATGTCTCGCTGCCTGAAGAGCTGATACTGGGCTACGGCTACGGCTATGCGCGTTTCGCCACACGCAAGGAGGATTGCACTCTACGCGCTGCCTACACCCAGGGCCTCGCCGAGTTGCGCGGCGACGGCACGGTCAGCGCTATTCTCAAGAAATATGGGCTCGACCCGTTGAGCAATCTTATCTACTTCACGCCAAAATAATGACCTGGCAAATTGGAAGGGGCTCATTTCTCAGCCCCTTCCGGTGACAGGTTCCATCGATGGATCTTCTCAATCTAGACGTTGCGCGGGAGTATTTCGGCGTTCTATTACTGGGGCTAGGGGTGACCGTCGGGCTGACCCTCAGCGTCATTACGATGAGTTGTGTGATAGCGATTCCCGTTGCCCTTGCGAGGATGTCGCCGAATCGGCTCATCCGGATGCCTGCCAGTGCATATGTCGAAGTGACCAGGGCGACACCGCTGCTCTTGCAACTCGTATACATCTACTATGTGTTGCCCAGCTTCGGCATCCGGTTGCCTGCCATCGCGGCGGCCGTAATCGGTCTCACCTTCAACTACACGGCCTATATGAGTGAGGTGTATCGCGGCGGAATCAAGGCGGTCGCTCAGGGGCAATGGCAGGCAGCGGCAGCGCTCGGCATGACCGACACACTTGCTTTCCGCCGCATCATCCTGCCGCAGGCTATCCGCATCGTTATCCCCTCCCTCGGCGACTATTTCATCTCGCTGTTCAAGGACACCGCGCTGTGCTCGGTCGTCAGCGTACAGGAGTTGATGTTCAAGGGTCAGATCATATCGGCCCGCTCGTATCAATATTTCACGATCTATACCTTGACGGGAATTCTCTATTTCGCCGTTGGATACCCTGCCGCGCTGTTCGTGCGCTGGCTGGAGAACATCTCCACGCGCGGATATAGCCGGCGCAAACGCCGATGATCGAGCTTGTTGACATCCACAAATCCTTCGGGCCGCTCGAGGTCTTGCGGGGCGTCTCTCTCACGGTCGGCGCCGGCGAAGTCATCTGTATCATCGGCCCTTCCGGCAGCGGGAAATCCACTCTGCTGCGCTGTATCAACCATCTGGAGCATCCGGAGCGTGGCGCCATCCGGATCGCCGGCCAGTCTGTCTACTACGACCTCGTCGATGGCGTGCGCCAGCCGCACTCGAAGCAGCGAATCGCGGAAGTCCGCGCCAAGCTCGGCATGGTTTTTCAGAGCTTTAATCTCTTCCCGCACCTGACCGCGCTCGAAAACATCATTGAGGCGCCCATCCACGTCCGAGGCATGAGCAGGAAAGCCGCAAGCGCCCGGGCACTCGAGCTGATGCGCCGCGTCGGCCTCGAGGACAAAGCCGAATACTATCCGGAGGAGATGTCGGGTGGACAGCAGCAGCGCACGGCGATCGCACGTGCGCTCGCCATGGACCCCACCGCGATGCTGTTCGACGAGCCGACGAGCGCGCTCGACCCCGAGCTTGTGCACGAGGTCCTTGAAGTGATGCGCGGGCTGCGCGACGACGGCATGACCATGATCATCGTCACGCATGAGATGAACTTCGCCCGTCAGGTCGCCAGCCGCATCCTGTTCATGGATCACGGGGTCATTGTCGAAGAAGATTTGCCCGAACGACTGTTGGGTTCACCGCGCGAGCCGCGCACCCGTGCGTTTCTCAAGAATGTCTTGGAACGTTGATAGATTTGCGACAACGGAGGGAACACTTTCCATGCTCATTAATGATCTCGCCCGGGCCCGGGTCGATCTTGCCGCTGTACTTCGCTGGTCAGCGCGGCTCGGTTATCAGACGGGAACCTGCAACCACTTCAGTTTCATGGTGCAGGGCCGCGACGACGTGTTCCTCGTCAATCCAGAGGGCTATTTCTGGTCTGAGGTGACGGCATCGAGCTTGATTCTCTGTGATCTTGAGGGCGAGGTGATCGAGGGCGACGGCACGGTCGAGCGCACCGCCTTCAGCCTGCATGCGCCGATCCACCGGCTCAATACCGCCGCCCGCGCCTGCTTTCACACACACATGCCGAATGCGACCGCGCTATGCCTGATCAAGGGCGCACGCCTGCTGCCGGTGGTGCAAGAGGCGATGATGTTCCACGATCAGGTCGTCTACGACGATAACTACTCCGGACTCGCACTCGACGTCGCAGAGGGTGAGCGGGTCGCGCGCCTGATTGGCAACAAGGAAGTCATCTTCATGCGCAATCACGGCCCATTGGTGGTCGGGCGAGATATCGGGGAGGCCTTCTACAACCTCTACTACCTCGAGCAGGCCTGCCGGCTGCAGTTGCTGGCCATGCAAAGTGGCCAGCCGCTGGATATCGTGCCCGACAGCCGTGCCCGTCCGGTGATGGAGGCAGTGCATTCGCTCAATGGTTACGGCGAAACATTCCTCACCGCGATCAAGCGCGTTCTCGACAAGGAGGAGCCGGATTATCGGCAGTAGGCGTTGCCGGCGGCTAGAGCAAATCCCGCCAAAGGCCTGCCCCGGACATGATCCGGGGTTGAAGACTTTGGCGATAAGGATTTGCTCCAACATATTGATTTGCGCGAATCCTTTTCGGCGAGGTGAGTCCACCTCGCCGGGAAGCGCGCTAGGCCGCGGGTTGAGTGAAAAGGGCGGCCGCACCCGGTGAATAGCGCGCTACTTTGGCCGGATCGAGTGTGATGCCGAGGCCAGCCCGCATCGGGATTTCGAGGTGACCTTCGGCGTCGAGTTTAAAGGGCTCGGCGAGAATGCCGTCGACATACGCGCTGCCACCAATGAACTCGACTAGGTCGACATGGGGGAGTGCTGCCGCAAGCTGGAGATCGGCGGCCACACCGAGCGCCGTGTTCCAGCCATGGCCCACGTATTTTACGCCAAACTCCTCAGCCATCCAGGCGATGCGCCGCTGTTCGGAGATGCCGCCGACCTTTGTTGCATCGGGCTGAACGATGTCGAAGGCGCCGCGGGTCAGCCACGATGTGAAGCTCTGCCGGCGGGTGAGCACTTCGCCTCCGGCGATGGGCACGGCGCTCTGGCGCCTGAGCTCACAGAAATCGTCGATGGCATCAGGCTTCAACGGCTCTTCAAACCAGCCGACATTGAAGGCCGCGAGCATGTGGGAGGTGTTGATTGCCCAGCGCAAGCCGTTCGGCCAATAGGCATCGCTTGCACCTGCATCGACGAAGAGTTGGCTATCCTCCCCCACCGTTTCGCGCGCCGCCTTGACGATGGCTTCGTCAAGCTTTGCGTCCAAACGGCGGCCAAAGGGACCCCAGCCGATCTTGAAGGCGCGGAAACCTTGTGCGCGGAAGCGCGCGAGCGTAACTCGCATGGCGGCCGGTTCTTCCATCAGCACGGAGCAATAGGGCATCACCCGCTTGCGGTAGATGCCACCAAGCAGCCGCCCCAAAGGTTGGCCCAGGGCCTTGCCCAGAATATCCCACAGCGCAATGTCGATGCCGCTGATGGTGTGGGTGAGTGTTCCGCCGCGCCCCATCCAGAAAGTATTCTGGTTGAGTTTCTCCGACACTCGCTCGGGCTCCAGCGCGTTTTCACCGAGGTAGAGCGGCTCCAGCACTTTCAGCGCCGCCTCGACGAGGCCGCCATTGGTGAACACGCTGCCAAAACCGGTAATCCCCGCATCGGTGTGAACGGCGATCAGTGCATGCACGCTGTCATCAGGCTTGATCTCGGCGGACCAGCCACCCTTGGGGCTCTCGCCCAGAAGCGGTGCAGCAACGATCGAACGTATTGCGATATGGTGAGCCGACACGGTTGCGCCTCCTAGCCTTCGCTCATGGTTCTCATCAATGCGCCAGCGAGCAGACCGATTCTACCAATTGTCAGCTGACGACTGTTCATGCTCATGGCGTATCGCCTCCTTAAAGTTCGTGAACTAATTCTGCGAAACACGGTCCGATACCGGGCTCATTCGGCAGTTAGGCTGCTTGCCGCGTCATTGCGTCGGCGCGACCGCCCAGTGCGACGATTCGATACCGGTCAGCATCGTAAGGGCAAGCTCGCTAAGCGAAGGATCGCGTGCGCCCATCACCAGAACGAGATCGCCCGACCTAACTTGCTGTGCGACCCGGCCCACGAGCCATTCGCGTGACGGTGCGAATTCTGCGTTCGTACCGAGCGCCGCGATCTCCGCCACGATGTCGGCTGACGAGAAATCGCGTGTCGCGGTGCCGCCCACGTAGAAGACTTCGAGCATGAACAGACGGTCGTCCGGCCCGAGTTCGCGCGAGAAGGTCGCAACAAAGTCGCGGCGCAGGAAACGGGTTGGACCGTAGCCGTGCGGCTGATAAATGGCGAGCACGCGCTGTGCGCGAAGTTTAGCCGTCCTGATCGCGGCAGCGATCTTCTCTCCATTGTGGGCGAAATCGTCGATTACTTCGACGCCGCGCGCCTTGCCAACGATCTGAAAGCGTCGCCCGATACCCGTGAAATTCGCCAGCGGGCCCACCATACCTTCGAGCGCCGCGCCGAGCACGTGACAGGCGGCGATTGCGGCAAGCGCATTTGCAACATTGTGCGCGCCGGGAACCGACAGCTCAAATTGCGTGTTACCCACACGGAAGCGGCTGGAGCCGGGTCCGAGCTCGACGTCCTCGCCGCGAATATCGGCGCGCGGGCCGAGGCCGAAACGAAGCGCGCCTCCGGCGAACTGATCGAGATTTTCGGCGTCGCCTACCGCCAGCGCCTCACGCGCACGGGCTCGTAACGTGGCGAACATCGCTGCGACCACTGCCATCTCCTTGTGGTCGCGCTGAAGATTGAGGATCACACCGATGGTAGGCGCGTAACGCACAAGCGTGCCGTCGCTCTCGTCGGCCTCAACCACGAGCAGGTCCGATCGTCCTGCCCACGCATTGCCGGGCAGGCCTTGCGCCGACAATTCGGGCAGATCGCCGCCGATGATCACCGACGGATCGCGGCCCGCGCCGCTCAGGATGGCGAAGATCATCGCCGTCACCGTCGATTTGCCGCTGGTTCCGGTCACGGCGATCGAGCGATAGGTGGCGACGAAATGCGCGAGCAGCTCGGAGCGATGAATGATTGGAATGTCGAGCGCGCGAGCTGCAACGACGTCAGGCACTTGATCTTCGACGGCCGTTGAGACGACGAGCGCGGCGCAGTCGGGACCGAGCCCGCTCCCGTCCTGCGGTAGCACCTTGCAGCCGAGCCGCTCGAGCCGGGCGCGCAAGGTCGCGCGCTCGCCGCGGTCAAAAGCGCGGTCACTGCCGCTCGCTTTGCCGCCGGTCATTAATTGGAACTGGGCGAGCGCGCTCATGCCGGCGCCACCGAGGCCCGCGTAGTGGAAGCGGTGTTCGCCGCGCGGGTTAGGGATGCATCGCGTATCGGGCGCCGCGACGAATACGAAATCGCCTTCGCGCAGGCGGACAAAAAGCTCGCACACGCCCTCATTCGAGAAGCGCACGCAGCCGTGCGACACGGGTCGGCCAAGCAAGCTTTCGTGGTTTGTCCCGTGCAAATAGATGTAGCGCGCAAGCGAGTCGCAGCCCGGCCCGCGATTGACGCCATCCTCAAGCCCCTCAAGGATGAGAATGCGTGTCAGAATCAGATCCTCCTCGCGCGCCTCGCCGCGCCACGTCTCGCCAGCCGGCTCGCGCGAGACGAACACGGTGCCGGGCGCCGCATCCTCGCCGATCCGCGCTCTAATGCGGTGCCATCCCGGCGGGGTGCGAAAAGAACCCTCCGCGCCGCCGATCCCAGCGCGCGCCGTAGAGACCGGCCAAGCACCGGCGGCCTTTCCGTCTTCCAGCCAGACGGCAAACTGGCGTTCCGTGTCGACCACGAGCAGCCGCTCGGGCAGCTCAGCTGGAGCGCCCGGGCGCATGAGGCCAGGGCGCGCGAGATCGAGCGCGCGGGCTGCGAGCGACGGGTAGGGTGAAGCAGTCACACGCGCACTCTGCCATAAGTCGCGCGCGAACCGTAACTCTCTTATGGTGTGTGTTTTCGCTGGAGATGCGGGTCAGAACAGCGGCGGATATCTGAGTTGGGTCAGATTCGGACTTCATGACCATGTCCGCTGTACGGCTGCTTTTCCCTCAGAACCGGGCATCAAAATTGGCAGCTGGGATGTCGCCTTAGGCCAGACTCGGACAAGGCGGGCCCGACCTTGCCTCTTGGGGTTCTTCACGCTCGCAACACCTTGATGAGCGCGGTCATATCCTCCTCACCATAGCCGGCAGCCAGCCCTCGTTTGAATAAGCTTGCAAGGAAGGCGGGAACTTCGCCGTTGATGTCAGAGTCTCGCGCCTGTTGCTCTCGCCACTGCACAGAGCCGAACCACGTTCTCATCGTCGCACCCCGGATCGGCAAATGCATCCCGCGCTACGATGTCGGCATAGAAACGCGTGTATTCCATTTTGTTCGTTGTTCGTTTTTCGTTCTTCGTTTTCATTCTTCGTTTTTCGTTTCAATGCGTTAGGCTGATGGCCATGGCCATCATCGTCCAGAAGTACGGTGGAAGCAGCGTCGCTGACTTGCAGAAATTGCGCCTCGTCGCCGAGCGTGTCGTGCGCACGAAGAAGGCGGGGCACGATGTCGTCGTGGTGGTGTCGGCGATGGGCGATACGACCGACGAGCTGCTCGGCATGGCCAAGCAGATTTCCGCGGCCCCCGATCGTCGTGAGCTCGACATGCTGCTGACCGCGGGCGAGCGCATTTCGATGGCGCTGCTCTCGATGGCCATTCGCGAGCTGGGTGGCAACGCCATCAGCTTTACGGGCAGCCAGTCGGGCATCATCACCAACGATCGGCACGTGGACGCGCGCATCATCGAAGTGAGGCCGTATCGCGTCCAGGACGAGCTGGCACGCGGCAAGATCGTCGTCGTCGCGGGTTTTCAGGGCGTGTCGTACCGGAGAGAGGTGACGACGCTCGGCCGGGGCGGCAGCGATACAACCGCGGTCGCGATGGCCGCCGCGCTCGACGCGGAGTATTGCGAGATCTGCTCGGACGTCGACGGCGTCTACTCCGCCGACCCTCGGGTCGTACCGGAGGCACGGCGCATCGGCACGCTCTCCTACGAGGAAACGCAGGAGATGGCCGAGTCGGGAGCGAAGGTCCTGAACGCCCAGGCCGTCGAATTCGCCAAGGAGCGAGGCATCGCGATCTACGCCCGCGCGACGAGCGGTCCCTTGCCGGGCGCCGATCCGTCCGCCGATGGCACTGTTGTCCGAAAGAATCCGCCTCGGATGCCGGGCACCATTGTCGGCGTCGCGAGCGAGCGAGACGTGCTCGTGGTCGAATCTGATGCAGGCGCCGAGAGCCTGCTCACCGCCCTCGACGAGCATCACGTGACTGGCAAGCAGCTGCACGTACTGCCCACGCCGCGCTGGTCGTCTCGCGCGAGAACCTCCACGACGCCGAGGGCGTGCAGCGGGCCATGCACACACGCTTCGGCGATCGCGTCACGTTCATCAGCGGCCTCGGCGCGGTGAGCGCGATCGGCGCCGGCATCAACGCCACCTACGCGAACGTGCGTGCGGGGCTGTCGGTGCTGCGCCGTGCAGAAATCCCGTGCAGCGGGATTTCGACCTCGTC
>VAZZ01000172.1 GCA_005884715.1 Alphaproteobacteria bacterium
TGCGATACGGCCACGTCCTAGGCAGGTCCGCTTTGCCTCTGAGTCCAGTCGAAACGCTCGACCGCAGCGAACCGACGCGATGTGCACAGAAGCGGCGATCAGGTTGTCGCGATGGCGAAAGCCCTTAGAAGTCATTCGCGGCCAGATACGTCAGGCACCGCTTTCAAGAGCAAACCGAAAGCATGCCCCAACCCGCGGGGTACCCCATAATCAGACATGATGCGGAGGCGGCTAGCGCCACGGCTTCTAAACCATGGTTCAGCGCAGTGAATCCATATTGGTATCATCGGCAACCAGCGTGCAATAGATCGCGGCCTCCCAATCGTCATATTGAGTTTC
>VAZZ01000175.1:0-1011 GCA_005884715.1 Alphaproteobacteria bacterium
CAGGGTGAGGAGCAGCCTATCAAGAAGAAGAAACTAAAGGCCACCGGACAGCCCACCGAGGAGACGCTGCCTCAGGGTGAGGAGCAGCCCATCAAGAAGAAGAAGCAAAAGGTCACCGGGCAGCCCACCGAGGAGGCGCAGCCTCAGCAGGGCGGGGAGCAGCCCATCAAGAAGAAGAAAAAGGCCGCAGAACAGCCCCCTGAAACGGGAGCGCCGGCAACGAAGCCGAAGAAAGGCGCCCCGTCGGTTAAGTGTGACCCCGCCACTGGCGAAGGCTGCCAATAGCTGAAGGAAACGCTGGACGCCGCGTACTTTAACTTCCGCATAAATGAGCGGGGAGATTACATCAGCGCGGCGGCGCAGCCCTTGAAAGCCGGATATTCGTCCATGATCACGTAGACCGGCACCTGCTTGAGGTCGAGGCGGCCCTTTTCCTCGAAGACATGGCGGAACGGGCCCTTCTGCAATTCGGAAACGATCGAAGGCGTGATGCCGCCCGCGAGATAGACCCCGCCATGGGCCTGCATCATCATGGCGGCATCGCCGGCGAGCCTCGCGAGCCAGATGATGAAATGGTCGAGAGTCTTCCTCGCATCGGGATCGCTGCCGGCAATGGCCGCCTGCAAAATGGCTTCCGGCGTCTCGATCACGGGCTTGCGCCCGGCCATGCGCGCCAATGTGCTATAGATCAGATGGAGGCCACCGCCAGTGATGGCAAATTCCGATTCAAAGACGATGCCAGGCTCGCTCATCGCTTCCTTGAGATCGAATTCCTCCCGCGTTACCACCGGCAGATTGACATGGCCGAGCTCGCCCGGCAGCGCCATCCAGCCGCCTTTCGGCAAGGGCGCAAGAGCCGCCATGCCGAGCCCGGTGCCGGGGCCCAGTACCAGCTTCAGGCTGGGCTTGGCCGGGGCACTACCCCCGATCTGGATTAGATCAGCCTGGGTGAGATAGGGCAGCGACATGGCCAACGCCTCAAAATCATTGAGGATATGGAGCCTCTCTACA
>VAZZ01000175.1:1236-2212 GCA_005884715.1 Alphaproteobacteria bacterium
TCGCCATTCCACCTGTCCCGTTCATGCGAATATTTTACTGCAAACAACTTGCGCCCGCCCAATTGACAGTGCCAGGGGGCTTTGATCAACTGGTAAAAACTAAAACAGGTGGAGGGAACTATGCGTCTGTCACGTCGGCGGCTCATGAAATTAACGGGATCGGCGGCCGCATTGCCGCTTCTTGGCAGCTTGTCCGAGCGAGCCCATGCCGAGGGCGCCATCAAGGTCGCCGCCATCTATACGGTTCCGGTCGAGCAGCAATGGGTGAGCCGCATCCATAAGGCGGCACTCACCGCCAAGCAGCGCGGCGACATCGAATATACATTCTCGGAAAAAGTCGCCAATACCGACTATGAGCGGGTGATGCGCGAATATTGCGAGGCCGGCCATCAGTTGATCGTCGGCGAGGCTTTCGCGGTCGAAGATGCGGCGCGCGCCGTCGCCAAGGATTATCCCGACCGCGCCTTCCTCATCGGCTCGAGTTTCAAGCCTGATGCGGCGGCCGCCCCCAATTTCGCGGTATTCGACAACTATATCCAGGACGCCTCCTATCTTACCGGCATGATCGCCGGGGCCATGACGACCAAGAAAAATATCGGCATGGTCGGGGGTTATCCCATTCCGGAAGTGAACCGCCTTATGCACGCCTTCACGGCGGGGGTGAAGGAGACCAAGCCCGACGTCAAATTCCAGATCGCCTTCATCGGCTCGTGGTTCGATCCGCCCAAGGCCAAGGAAACCGCCTTCGCGCAGATCGATGCCGGTGCGGATCTCCTCTATGCCGAACGCTTCGGCGTCTCGGACGCGGCCAAGGAACGCAAGGTGCTTGCCATCGGCAATGTCATCGACACCCAGGCCGATTACCCCGAGACGGTGGTCGCCTCGGCATTGTGGCATTTCGAGCCGACGCTCGATGCGGCACTCAAGGCGATCAAGGACAAGACCTTCAAGGCCGATGATTACGGGAAATATTCCT
>VAZZ01000176.1 GCA_005884715.1 Alphaproteobacteria bacterium
GCGCTGCGTTCCACCGGCGCCCGGAATGATGCCGAGCGTCACTTCCGGCAGGCCGATGAAAGCATGGCTGTCCATCACCCGGTAGTGGCAGCCGAGCGCCAATTCGAAGCCGCCGCCAAGGGCTGTGCCATGAATCGCGGCAACGACCGGTTTGTTGAGTCGCTCGATACCGGCGATCACGTCGCGCAGCATTGGCGGAGCCGGGGGCTTGCCGAATTCGCGGATATCGGCGCCGGCAACGAAAGTCCTTCCGGCACAGATAAGAATGGCGCCGTGAACAGTGGAGTCGGCGGCAATCGACTCGATCGCTTCGGCGAGGCCTTGTCTCACCGCCTGCGAGAGCGCATTCACGGGCGGATTGTCGATCGTGATGACCGCAATTCCATCATCGCGGCGAAGCGATACGGGTGAGCTCGTTATGATCATCTCTCAACATCCCTCATGCTGAGGTGGCCGCGCAGCGGCCCTCGAAGCATCCATCAGGATAGAGCGGAAATGCTGCAGCAGACCCTTCGAGGCTCGCTTCGCTCGCACCTCAGGGTGAGGGAAAATGAGTCGGCTTAGTCTCGTCATGATCTATGCTTTGGCTGAAAGAAGCGAGCGAGCGATGATGACCTTCTGTACAGCACTCGCCCCCTCATAGATGCGCAACGCCCGGATCTCGCGATAGAGCTGCTCCGGTTTTGTCCCGCTCCTGACGCCTTGCCCGCCGAAAAGCTGCACCGCAGTGTCGATGACACGCTGGGCCGCCTCGGTCGCGGTATATTTCGCCATCGCCGCTTCGCGGGTGATGCGATCGGCCCCCTGGTCTTTGGTCCAGGCGGCGCGATAGACCATCAGAGCGGAGGCATCGACATCGAGCGCCATGTCGGCGATCTGGCCCTGCACCATCTGCAGGTCGGCAAGCACGCCACCCATCATGCGCCGGCTCGAAACATGTCCGAGCGCCTCATCGAAAGCGCGGCGGGCCAGGCCCAGGGCGGCGGCGCCGACCGTGGAACGAAAAATATCGAGCGTCGCCATGGCGATCTTGAATCCCTCGCCGCCTTTGCCAATGCGGTTCCCGATGGGGATTCTACAATCCTTGAATGTGAGTCTCGCCAGTGGATGGGGCGAAATGGATTCAAGCCGTTCGGCGATGGTAAATCCCGGTGTGTCGGCCTCGACCATGAAAGCGCTCAAGCCTTTGGCGCCCGGCGCCTCGCCGGTCCGGCAGAAGACCACATAGCGATCGGCAATGCCACCATTGGAGATCCAGGTCTTCTCGCCGTCGAGGACGACATGATCATTGCCGTCGGGCTTTGCGGCGCAGGCAAGGGCCGCCACATCCGAGCCAGCTTCCGGCTCCGACAAAGCGAAAGCCGAGATGGCTTTGCCCTCGGCAATGGATGGCAACCATTTGCGCTTCTGCTCTTCCGTCCCGAAAAGAGTAACAGGCCCGGTTCCGAGGCCTTGCATGGCAAAGGCGAAATCGGCAAGCCCATCCTCATAGGCGAGCGTTTCGCGGATGAGACAGAGCGATCGTACATCGAATTTTTGCGTTAGCCCACCATAGGGGGAAGTCACCGAATGGCGCAGCAAGCCGTGCTTGCCGAGTGCCGCGACAAGCCGGCGGCAGGAACCGTCGGGATCATGATGATCGATGAGGCCCGGTACAATGGTCTTGGCGAAGCCTGCCACTTCCCTTTCAAGATCGCGATGCTGCTTCTCGAAAAACGGCCAAGCCAGGAAACTCTTGTCGGCCATGGTCAATCGCCCTTGAAGACCGGCTTCTGCTTTGCCGCGAAAGCCTCATAAGCGCGCCTGAAATCTTCAGTCTTCATGCACAGAGCCTGGGCAATCGCTTCGGCCTCGATCGCATCATCGATGCTCATCGCCCATTCGGCCTGCAGCATCCTTTTCGTCATGCCATTGGCGAAGGTCGGTCCCTGGACGATCTGGCGCGCCAGCTTCAGTGCTTCATCGAGCAGTGCGGCAGGCTCGACGAGTCGGTTGAAGAAGCCCCAGCGTTCGGCCTCGGCCCCGCCGAGAGAGCGGCCGGTATAAAGCAGCTCGGAGGCGCGGCCCTGGCCGATCAATCTGGGCAGCATGGCGCAGGCGCCCATGTCGCAACCGGCAAGACCGACGCGATTGAACAGGAAGGCAACCTTCGCCGCCTCGGTGCCGAGCCTGATGTCGGAAGCCATGGCGATGATGGCGCCGGCGCCGGCACAAATGCCGTCAACGGCCGAAATGATCGGCTGCGGGCAGGCGCGCATCGTCTTGACCAGTTCGCCGGTCATCTCGGTGAAGCGCAGCAATTGCGGCACATTCATCTTCGTCAGAGGACCAATGATCTCGAACACATCGCCGCCGGAAGAGAAATTGCCGCCCGCACCTGAGATCACGAAAGCATGGACGCTGTCATCCTTGCGCGCCGCCGCGAAGATGGCGGTAAGCTCGTCATAGGAGTCGAAAGTGAGCGGATTCTTCTTTTCCGGCCGGTTGAGCGTAATCGTTGCTATGCTTTCCGCAACGGTCATCAGAACGTGGCGCGCTTTGTAGTCGCGCAGGGGTGGCACTACGACATGGGCCCGGTTCATGGTTCCTGCCTCGCGATGATGCTCTGCCGGGTCGAGTCCTTGAGGGTCGCGAGCAGATCCATGAGTCTTTCGATATCCTTCTGCGGCAGGCGCTCGAAATAGGCGGCGATCCAGTCGCTATGGACCTTGGCCATGCGGCGGAACTCGCGCCGGCCCTTGTCGGTGAGGCGGATGACCTGGGCACGGCGGTCGCCGCTCGATGTGGTGCGGGTGATATGGCCTGATTTCACCAGGCCCTCGACGAGACTGGTGATGTTGCCGGCCGAGACCATCAGCCGTTTCGATACTTCACCCAGCACCAGGCCCTCATCGGCGCGGTCGAGCTGCGCCAATATATCGAAACGCGGCAGGCTGAATTCGAATTCGGCATTGAGATGGCGGCGGATGTCGTTCTCGATCAGGCGCGAACAGGAGAAGAGCCTGAGCCACAGACGAAGCTCCATCTTATGGTCGGCGGGCCTCGCCGCCACCGTCGTCTCGGCATCGATCCATAATGGATCTTGTTCCTCGGGCGCGCTCACAGGTCACCTCCGGCTACCGTTATCGCCTGGCCGGTCACGGCGGAAGCGCCGTCGGAACACAGCCATAAAGTGGCATTGGCGACTTCCTCAGGCGTGATCAATCGCCCCGACGGATTGGTGCTGGCAAAATGATCGATCGCCTTCTCGGTGCTGAGACCGGTCTTCTCAGCAATGGTACTGGCGGCATTGGCGATAAGATCGGTATCCGTATAGCCCGGGCAAATGGCATTGACGGTGATGCGCGTCTTGATGAGCTCGGCCGACAAAGCGCGGGTCAGGCCGATGACGGCATGTTTCGCCGCGCAATAGGCCGAGACATAGGCATAGCCCTTGAGCCCGGCAATCGAGGCGATATTGACGATGCGGCCGGAGCCCTGCTTCATCATGCCGGGCAAGGCCGCGCGCGACGCAGTAAAGGCACTCTCCACATTCACCGCCATCATGCGGCGGATGAGATCAAGCCCGGTCGCCGAGAAGGGCGCCGATTCAGCGGCACCCGCGTTGTTGATGAGGATGTGATAGGGCCCGCTTTCTGCGATGGCGGCGCTCAGAGCGGCCTCGTCGGTGACATCGACGGAATGCGAGTTCCGAGCGACGCCGTCCTCGATGGCCTTGGCGAGGGCCGATTCCGAGCGGCCCATGATGGTCACCTCATAGCCTTTGGCGCTCAGCGCCACGGCTAATGTCGAGGCGAAAATTATTTCAAGTCTAAAGCGATTTTCCGATACCGTAATCGAAGCAGATTGACATCGAAGACGATTACTTTAGAATTAAAGTATCGAACGCGGCGCGATTATTCGCACTCTTCCGCGGGAGCCTGAGCATGATTCCGAGCGCTTATGCCGACACGTTCGCCCGCGATCATCTGCCGCCTCCGGAGCAATGGCCAGAGCTCATCTTCGAGCGTCCGGAATACCGTTATCCCGACCGTCTCAATTGCGTAAGCGAATTGCTCGACCGCTGGCTTGCGAAAGGCTGGCAGGATCGTGCCTGCATGATCTCAAATGCCGAGACCGTCACGTATGGCGCGATGGCAGAACGCGTGAACCGCATCGCCAATGTGCTGGTCAAGGACTGCGGCCTCAAGAGCGGCGGCCGCGTGCTCCTGCGCTCCGCCAATAATCCGCAATTCGTCGCGGCCTATCTAGCGGTGATGAAGGCAGGCGGGATCGCCGTCGCCACCATGCCGCTCCTGCGCACCAAGGAACTCGCCTATCCGATCAACAAGGCACAGATATCGCTGAGCCTGTGCGATATCCGGTTGGCGGAAGACATGGAGAAAGCCAAGGCTCTTGCGCCGGCGCTCAGGCGCATTGTCTATTTCAACAGTTCTCAGGATGACGGGCTCGAAGCGCTCATGCGCGAAGCGTCTCCCGCCTTTACTGCATGCGATACGGCCGCTGATGATGTCTGCCTCATCGGCTTCACCTCGGGCACCACGGGCGAGCCCAAGGGTACGATGCACTTCCATCGCGACGTGCTGCTCATCGCCGATGGCTACGGGCGGCATGTGCTCAAAGCCAACGAAACTGACCGTTTCATCGGATCGCCGCCGCTCGCTTTCACCTTTGGTCTCGGCGGACTTGTCGTCTTTCCATCTCATCGCCGCCATCGACCGGCATAAAGCAACCGTCACCTTCACGGCGCCGACCGCTTATCGCGCGATGCTGGCGAAGCTCGAGCCGGGCTCCTGCCGCTCTTTACGCAAATGCGTGTCGGCCGGGGAGACTTTGCCCAAAGCGGTCTTCGATGCCTGGTTCGAGGCTACCGGCATCAAGCTCATGGACGGGATCGGCGCCACCGAAATGCTGCATATCTTTATAGGCGCGCCAGAAGAGAAGACCCGTGCCGGCTCGACCGGCCTGCCGGTGCCCGGCTATCACGCGCGGATTGTGGATGATGCCGGCAAAGAAGTGCCGCGTGGGACTGCCGGCCGCCTCGCGATCAAGGGTCCCATCGGTTGCCGGTATCTCGATGATGTTCGCCAGCGCAATTATGTCGAAAAGGGCTGGAACATCACCGGCGATACCTTCATCCAGGATGAAGACGGCTATTTCTGGTATCAGGCCCGCTCCGACGACATGATCATTTCGGCGGGCTATAATATATCGGGACCGGAGATCGAGAACGCGCTCCTTACTCACCCGGCCATTGCCGAATG
>VAZZ01000174.1 GCA_005884715.1 Alphaproteobacteria bacterium
ATGGGCGCGCGTGCCTCAGCCATGTTTCACCTGTCCGGCGGCGCGTGAATAGAAATGAAGCGCAATCAGCACCGCCGCCATTAGGATCAGCGCCTGCGCCGAACCGAGCGGCCAGTTGCGGCCCGTGCCGAATTGCTGCGCGATGAGATCACCGATCATCAAATGCGTGCCGCCGCCGAGGATGAGCGGTGTCACATAGGCGCCGAGAGTGGGAATGAACACCAGGAGGCAGCCCGCGACGATGCCCGGCAGCGACAGGGGAATGATGATCCGCCACAGGACACGGCGCTTCGTCGCGTAGAGATCGTAGGCCGCTTCGACGAGACGGAAGTCGAGCTTTTCGAGGCTGGAATAGAGCGGCAGTACCATGAAGGGCAGATAGGAGTAGAGCAGGCCCAGCATGATGGCGAAATTGGTGTAGAGCATGGTGATCGGCTTGTCGATCACATGCAACGCCATCAGCGCGTGGTTGATCAGCCCTTCGTCGCGGATCACGAACATGACGGCGAGCGTGCGCACCAGAAGATTCGACCAGAACGGAATGGTGATGAGCAGAACCCACCAATTGCGCTGGGAGGGCGGCCGCGTCGCCATGAAATAGGCGGTGGGAAAGCCGAACAGCAGGCAGATCGCGGTCGTCGCCACCGCATAGACTGCCGAACGGAAATAAATAATGAGGAAATCCGGCGTGAACTGCAGCGTGTCGTCGAAGATGTCCCTCTGGAACAGGAAATTCAGATAGGCGTCGGTGGAAAACCTCCACTCCACGCCGCCATAGGGTGCGGCCTTCAGGAAGGAATAGACGAGAATGATCAGCAGCGGCAGGACACCGAACACCGTGATGATGACCAGAGCTGGCGTCGACAGGAGCCGGTTGCGGCTGGTTGCCGCCATCTCGGCACGGGCCGCCATGTCCACGGTTTTCGATATTGCAGCAGCCATCGCCTAATCCTTCAGAACCTGGGCCGCATTTGCGCCGATCTCGACGCCGACCGGCATGCCGGTCTTGAATTCGAAATGCGGTCCCGACGCGAGCTTGACGTGGAAATGCGTATCGGTGCCGAAATAGACGATAGTCTCCAGCGTCCCCTTGAGCGCGTCCTTGCCGGGTTTCGCCAGGATCGCCGCATGCTCGGGGCGCACGACGATGGTAACGTTGCCTTTGGGCTCGACGCCTTCGGAAATACCGGCATCGACCTCACCGCCGGCGGCAAGCGCGATGCGGGCTTTGCCTTTGGCGAATGATTTAACCTTGCCTTCGAGAAAATTCGTGTCGCCAATAAAATTGGCGACGAAGCGCTCGGCCGGGCGGTCATAAATATCACGCGGCGAGCCGATCTGCAGAATGTGGCCCTTGGACATGACCGCTATGCGGTTGGACATGGTGAGCGCTTCTTCCTGATCGTGAGTGACGAAAATGAAAGTGATGCCGGTCTCATGCTGGAGGCGCTTGAGCTCGATTTGCATGTCCTTGCGCAGTTTGAAGTCGAGTGCCGACAACGGCTCATCGAGGAGGAGGACCTTGGGGCGGGGGGCGAGTGCCCGGGCGAGCGCCACACGCTGCTGCTGGCCGCCGGATATCTGGCTGGTGCGGCGGTTGCGCAATTCCTCCATGCGCACCAGCCTCAGCATCTGGGTGACGCGCTCATCAATCTCGGATTTGGGCTTGCCCAGCATTTCGAGGCCGAAGCCGATATTCTGGGCGACGGTCATATGGGGGAAGAGAGCGTAATTCTGGAAGACGGTGTTGACAGGGCGCTTGAAAGGAGGAAGCGGCGCTATGTCTTCGCCATAGAGACGGATCTCGCCTTCGGTCGGGAAATCGAAGCCGGCGATGAGGCGAAGCAGGGTTGTCTTGCCGCAGCCGGACGGCCCCAGAAGCGTGAAGAATTCGTTTTCGCCAATGGTGACATCGACATTGTCGAGTGCCCTGACCGCATCATCACCATTGCCGAAGATCTTGCTGACGCCAAGCGCCTCGATAGCACTGCGCCGTTCCACAGAACCGGCTTTGTTCAATCACAACTCCCCTGGCGGTGTTCTTATTGTTTGTTCCACAAATGATCCTATGAGGAATAATCGTTATTGCCAACAGGGATGTGGCGAGTCCAAAAATTTCGCGCGGTCAGCCGGTCCAGCCACCATCGATGACAAAGGTCTGACCGGTGACGAAAGCCGATTCGTCGCTGGCGAGATAGATCACCAGTGCGGCGATTTCCTCCGGGCTGGCCAGACGGCCCATGGGCTGGCGGGCGATGAAGGCCTGGCGGGCCTTTTCATAGTCGCCCTGCTGGTGCATGCGATCATTGAGGGAAGGTGTATCGACGGTGCCGGGGCAAATGGCGTTGCAGCGGATGCCCTTGTCGATGAAGTCGACCGCCAGCGCCTTGGTGAGGCCGATGACCGCGGCCTTGGTGGCGCCATAGACGAAGCGGTTGGGCGCGCCCTTTATCGAGGAGGCAACCGAGGACATGTTGACGATCGTACCCTTGCCCCTGGCCAGCATGGCGGGCAGGAAGGCCTTGATCATCCGGTAATGCGCCTTGGTATTGAGATCGAAGGAGAAATCCCAGGATTTCTCGTCGCAATCGAGGATGGTTCCGTGATGGACGAAGCCCGAGCAGTTGAACAGGACATCGACATCTGCTGCGCGTTTTGCCGCAGCTTCGATGGCCTCGGACCTCAGCACGTCAAGAGTGAAGGCTTCGATGCCGGGGACTTCCCCGGCGAGACCTGCCAGCAGGTCATCGCGGATATCGGTGGCATATACCTTGGCGCCTTCCCTTGCCATGGCGATCGCGCTCGAACGGCCGATGCCCTGTGCTGCCGACGTCACCAACGCCGTCTTGCCCTTCAGCCTGTCACCCATGGACTTTATTCCCTCAATTGCGTCACATTAGCTCGACCCGCTCTAGCCTGAGCGACCGAGGCTTGTCCATGACCGATGACGATCTGTGCTATCTGACCGCTAAGGACGCGTTGAAGCTGTTCCGGGCCCGCAAGATCTCGCCCGTCGATATAATCAAGGCGCAGATCGCCCGCAGCGAAGTGATCAATCCTGCGATCAACTGTTTTACCGACCGCTATTTCGAGGAAGCGCTCGACCAGGCGAAGGCGGCGGAAGCGGTCTATGCCAGCAGATCGGAACGCCCGCGGCCACTTGAAGGGGTTAGCCTCGCGGTCAAGGATGCGCAGCGGCTGAAGGGCAAGCGCACGACGCATGGCTCGCTCATCTTCATCGACAATATCGAGGATCATTCCGATCCGATGATCGAAAGGCTGAGCTCCGCCGGCGCCGTCATCCATGTGCGCACCACGACGCCGGAATTCTGCCTTTCCGGCGTTTGCCATTCGCGCGCCTGGGGTACCACACACAATCCCTTCAACATGGATGGGTCGATCCGCATACCTTCCTCGGCCTGCGGCACGGTCGGCTTCAAGCCGCCGCATGGGCGCAATCCGGATGGAGCGCCCAATTGCTTCGACCGCTACAATCATTGCGGACCGATGACGCGCTCGGTCCTGGATGCCGCCCTCATGCAATCGATCACCGCGGGCCCCCATCCGCTCGATCACGATTCGCTGCGCGCGACGATCGAGCTGCCGGAACGGGCGGGATCGCTCGGGGGCCTGAAGGTCGCTTATTCGATCGATTTCGATTATGTGAATGTCGATGCAGATGTGCGCCGCAATACCCTGAAGGCGGTCGATCTGTTCCGTTCGCTTGGCGCCGAGTTGAGGGAAGTCAGCCCTGGCTGGAGCTGCGACGTCGAGGCCAATGCGCTGCACTGGTATAATACAATGGATTTCGGCCGCCAGACCGTATGGTGGAAGAAAACGCATGGCCATCTGATGACCGACTATGCGCTCAAGATGGCGGCAGCGATCGAGAAGACAACCGGCATTGATGACGTTCACAAGGCGTGGGCTGAGGCGCATCACATGTATCAGACACTGGGGCCGGTGCTTGAAGCCAATGATGTGTTCATCTGTCCGACGCTCAATCTCCCCGCGGTGCATGCCGATCACGATCCGTGGGACCCGGATTTCCATATCAATGGCATCAAGGCCGACGGCGAATATGGATGGGTCATGACCCACCAATTCAACATGCTGCATAATTGCCCGGTGATGGCGGTGCCGTCGGGTTTCGCTGCAAGCGGTGTGCCGACCGGCATCCAGATCGTCGGGCGCACTTTCGATGATGCCACCGTCTTCAAGGCTGCACTCGCTTATGAGAAAGCAGCCGGCGGCTGGTTCACCGACGAAAAATCGCGGCCGAAGATGTAAGGATATTCCCTCTCCCATGGGGAGAGGGCTAGGGTGAGGGGATAGGGTCTATCCGGAGAAAGCGTATCCCCTCATCCTGTCTGCGCGAAGCGCAGACATCCTTCTCCCCTGGGAGAAGGAAAGTTTACCCGTTCAAGAATCCTTCCAGCACATTGACCGTGTTGATGCCGATCGCCTCGACAGCGTAGCCGCCTTCCATCACGAACAGGCTCGGCAGCCTGAGCCTGGCGATCGCTCCGCCGTAAGTCATGAAGTCATCGGAAGTGAGCTTGAAGAAACTGATCGGGTCGTCCTTGAAGGTATCGACACCGAGCGAAACGACCAGCGCGTCTGGCTTGTAGCGCCTGATCTTGCGCAGAGCATCGGCGAGGGCGGCACCCCACACATCATATTTGGCGCCGGGCGGCAGCGGGTAGTTGATATTGAAGCTTTCGCCTTTGCCCGAGCCTTTTTCGTCCTTGTAACCGAGGAAATAGGGGAAGGCGTCTTCCGGCTGGCCGTGCAATGAGCAGAACAGGACATCGTCCCGGCCGTAGAAAATATCCTGCGTGCCGTTGCCGTGATGGAAGTCGACATCGAGGATCGCGACACGTTTGGCGCCAGTGTCGAGGAAGCCCTGCGCCGCAATGGCTGCATTGTTGAGGAAACAGTAGCCGCCATACATGTCGTGATGAGCATGATGGCCGGGCGGCCGGCAGAGCGCGAAGGCCGAGGAGGCACCCGCAGCGACGAGTTTCTGTGCCGTTTGTGCAACAGAAGCCGAAGCCAGGGCCGCATCCCAGGTGCCCGCCGTTATGCAGGTCTCCATCGAGAGTACATAGTAGCCGACCTTGCCGTCGATATGGCGCGGCTTCTTCTGGCGCATACCGCGCGCGGGAAAGCCGGTCGGGATGATCTCGCCGCGAAAGCCGGCTTGCGTCCATTCAACCCAGGCATTCTCGAGGAAGGTGAGAAATTCCCGGTCATGGACCTTGCGCAGCGACTTCAGATCGAGCTTCGCCGGCGCCATGAGATCGGCCATCTTGCGGTGCTTCAGCTCGCGCAGGATATATTCGACGCGCGAGGGGCGCTCGAAGGGCGTGACGAACTCGCCGCCATAGAGTTCGCCTTGCGGGAAATGCAGCCGGTGATCCTCGGAATAGACGACTTTCATGCCTTTGCCTGGTCCCTTCGCCTCGCGCGTGATCGGGAGGCCAAATTGGTGTAGATTCCGAATCAGGCCAACTCAAGGGGATGTAGCGCCATGCGACTTAGTGCGCCCAAGACCATCGTCTTTATCATTGCCGTTGTCATCGCGCTTCTTGCGGCATTGGCCGCTCTTGGAATTGTCACGCTCATTCCCATCCCATCTGTGTGGCTGATGGCGATCGCCTTTGTCGTGCTGGCGGGTGGCTGCGTGCTCAAAGGGGTATAGTCGC
>VAZZ01000016.1 GCA_005884715.1 Alphaproteobacteria bacterium
CCTCTCCCATGACAGTCCACCAATAGCCAAGCTGGCGGGCCGCTTCGACGACATGGCCATGGCGCAGCGAATCGCGAATGGCGCTCGAGGAGAAGGGCGCGAAGCCGTCATCATCGGTCACCTGATCGATCACCGTCACGCCGAAGCCCAGTTGCCGGCCGAGTTCGCGCATCGTCTCGGGCGTGCCCTTGCGGCCGTGGCCGAAATGGAAATCATAACCGGTGACGACATGGGCGACGCCGAGCCGCTCGCTCAATTCCCTGCGCACGAAATCCTCTGGGCCCATCGCCGCCAGCGCTGCATCGAAAGCGACGATGGAGGTGAAATTGGCGCCAAGCGCTGCAACAAGGCGCGCCTTCAACGGCAGCGGCGTCAGCCGGAAGGCGGGCTCGGCCGGCCGGAAAAATGTGCGCGGATGCGGCTCGAAGGTCACGAGCCCCCAATGGGTATTGCGGCACTGCGCTTCAGCCTTGGCTTCTGTCAGTAATTGCTGATGTCCGCGATGAATACCGTCAAAATTGCCGATGGCGACGACGGCGCCGCGCAACTCCTTGGGCACCGGCGCCCCGGCCTCGATGATCGACCTGGTCATAAAGCGAGTCTTAGAGAGTTGATCTAGCTGCGTGAAGGCACGAGGACGAGGGCTTCGCCTTCAAGCACAACCTTATCGCCGACCGAGACCATACAGTCTAGTCCGGCGCGGCGCTTGTCGCGATCAAGCGAGGAGATGCGGGCGAGCGCGCGCACCGTATCGCCGATCTTCACCGGCGCCTTGAAACGAAGAGTCTGGGAGAGATAGATGCAGCCATAGCCCGGAAGCTTGGTGCCGAGGATGGTGGAGATGAAGCTGGCGGTCAGCATGCCATGGGCGATGCGGGCCTTGAAGGGTGACTTGGCGGCGAAGTCGGCATCGAGATGCACCGGATTGTTGTCGCCCGAAAGCTCGGCAAAGATCTCGATGTCGCTTCCGGTCACAACCCGCACATGGGCCGCTTCCATGCCGATCTCGAGATCCTCGATATAAAAATGGCCGTTCGCCATCAAACCCGCTCCTACCTTGGCTTTCGCATTTGCTAAATAACCATATTGCATTGCACAAGGAAAGTTCTTCTAAAGTCGCAGGCCGCCAGGGCTAAAATGCAAAATCATGTCCAAGCCAGGCGCGGAAGGGCGCGGATGATCCGCGCGGCGGGGATAGTCGCAAGGATTTCAGCCTTGAGCCTCGCCGGATCGATCCCTTCTTCGGAAATGCCGCCGGCGATCAGGACGATATCGAGGCCATAATCGGCAGCCCCCTTGATATCGGTTTCCGGACCATCGCCAATGGCCAGGATATCATGGATCCGAGCGGATCCCCGCGCCTTTGCCACCTGTTCGAGTGCCAGATCGTAAATAGGTCCATAGGGCTTGCCCGCCATGCTCACCGGCCCGCCAAGTGCCGCATAGCGTTCGGCGAGAGCGCCGGCGCAATAGACGAGCCGGCTGCCGCGGCGCACCACCTTGTCGGGATTGGCGCAGATCATCGGAAGGCGGCGGCGGGCCAACTCGGACAAGAGCCCGGCATAATCCTCAGGCGTCTCGGTGTCGTCACGAACCAGCCCGACACATAGAATGGCCTCCGCTTGCTGGGGTGATGACTTCTCGATGCTGAGATCGTCGAGCACGGCTAGATCACGTTCGGGCCCCAGATAGTAGATGCGATGCCCGTCATAGGGCTTCATCAATTCATGCGTCACGTCACCCGAAGTGACGATGAGATCATAATGATCCTTGGTGACGCCGAGATGGGCGAGATGTGCCGCCACTCTGGCAGCACTGCGCGGTGCGTTGGTCAGCAGCACGACGAAGCCGCCACTGCCACGATGACGCTGCAGGGCATCCAGGGCATGCGGAAAATGCGCTACGCCATTATGCACGACACCCCAGATGTCACACAACCAGATGGGGTAACGCGCCGACAGATCTTTCATGATGCTCTATTTTGCTTCGGATCGGAGAGACCGTCTAGGCAGCCGATCTGATCTGGTCAATCGAAACAGCTTCGCCCTTGACGCGGCGCGGGCTTGCGAAAACCGGGCCACTGCCGAGTTTGGCCCACCGACTCGCAATATTGACCTGCTCCTCATAGAAGAGACCCTGCACGCCGATCCTGAAATCATGGACAGCAGCGAGCCGCGCCGTCTCGGCCCAGGCCGGGACCGTGTGGCCGTCGGTCGGCAGTGCCGCGGCGCTGAAGGAGATGAAGCGGAAATGCAGATCGCGCAGGGCCTTGAGATCGATGCCCATGCCATGCGCCTTGCTCAAGGCCATGCCGGAACCATAGCGGGCAAGACGCGCCAGGCCCTCGATGCCGCGCGGACTGAGCGCCGCCATGACGGTATGATCGATTTCGAACACTATGGAGGCGGCGGCATTGCCCGCATTGTTCATCTGCCACTCGATGGCCGACAGCGCGTCCGGCGCGGAGAACGTTTCCAGTCCGATCGGTACAAAGATACACGAGATCGGGACGCAATCCATTGGCTGCTGCCTGGCGCACCAGTTCCTCGAACGCAACACGCTGCCCGTGGCCCTCGAGCACCAGCGATGCGCGATAGTGAACCGTCGAATCATCATCGAGCGATACGATCGGTTCGAGGTAGAATTCGAGGCGATGACTGACGACCGGCCGGGCCCCGTCGTCGGGCCGCAAAGGCATTTCCCGATCGCGACGCGGCTGCGGTGGCGGCGAAGTCCTGCCATATTCCTCGGCAAGCTTCTTGACCGAGAGACGCAGCTGCTCGAACTCCCGGTTGAGATCATCCGCCTCCGACGCGCGCGGCGCGGGCGGCTCATCCCGGCTCCCGTCGAGCATGTCCACCCTCGTCGAAAGCCCCGCCAGCTGCTCAGCGAACTTGCGGCTGCGCAGATGAAGCTCGCTCAGACCGGCGAGCCGGCGCCGGTAATAAAGATCGCGATAGAGGAAGATCACCAGATGCCCGCCGGCAAGAACGATCGCCGCAAGCGACAGAGCGAGTTCGACGCGCTGTCCCGAGGCGAAGACACCGGCAGCGGAGGCTGCGCTGACAGCCACCGCCATGATGGCCGCGACGCCAAGGGGCAGCGCTCGCTGCTTCATATGCCCGTCTCGCGAATCACTCTGGCCCGAGACTAACACACTCGGGCCAAAGTAAATTCACGGAAAACCTATCTCAAAGGGCGGCCAGGAGCTTCGGCAGCTTGTCCTCGAAGATCTCGCCGATCTGCTCTTCCTTGATGATGAGCGGCGGCGACAGCGCGATCGTGTCGCCAGTGATACGCAGCATGATGCCGTGATCATGAAAGCCCTTCTCCATGGCATCGTAACCACGCTTGCCGGGTGACCCGTCGACCCCGTTGAGATCGATTGCCGCGACAAGGCCCATGGTGCGGATATCGGCGACATGCGGCTTGCCCTTGAGCGACATGGCGGCATCCGCCCATTTGTCCTCGAGCTTGAGGGCGCGCTCGAAGAGACCTTCTTCCTTATAAGTTTCGAGCGTGGCGACACCCGCGGCCGCGGCGATCGGGTGGCCCGAATAGGTATAGCCATGGAACAGCTCGATCATGTGATCGGGGCCATTCATGAAGGCATCATAGATATGCTGGCGCACCATCACGCCACCCATCGGAATGGCGCCCGAGGTGACGCCCTTGGCAAAGGTGATCATGTCGGGGATAACGCCGAAACGCTCGGCAGCAAAGGGATAGCCCAGACGGCCGAAGCCGGTAATCACTTCATCGAAGATCAGCAGGATGCCGTATTTGTCGCAAATCTGGCGCAGCTTCTTGAGATAGCCGACGGGCGGCGGCAGTACACCGGTTGAGCCCGCCATCGGTTCGACGATGACGGCGGCAATGGTCGAGGCATCATGCAGCGCCACCAGCCTTTCGAGCTCATCGGCAAGATGGCCGCCCCATTTCGGCTCACCCTTGGTGAAAGCCTGCTCGGCGCGATTATAGGTGTGCGGCAGGTGATCGACGCCGGCGAGCATGGTGCCGAAGAATTTGCGGTTGGCGACCATGCCGCCGACACTGATGCCGCCGAAATTCACGCCATGATAGCCGCGCTCGCGCCCGATGAGGCGGGTGTGCGAGGCTTCACCCTTGGCACGGTGATAAGCGAGCGCGATCTTGAGCGCGGTGTCGGCGGCTTCCGAACCCGAATTGCAGAAGAACGCATAGTTCAGATCGCCGGGCGCCAGATTGGCGAGGCGCGAGGAGAGTTCGAACACCTTGGGATGGCCGAACTGGAAAGTGGGGGCGAAATCGAGCTCGGCCGCCTGTTTCTGGATCGCT
>VAZZ01000179.1 GCA_005884715.1 Alphaproteobacteria bacterium
CGACGGAATGTGCAACATGCCCACCCGGTATCCATGCCCGTGGGCGAGGGTTGCCTCTCCAGCGATCCGCAGACAGCAATCGGCGCTGCCAGCCATGTCGCCGGCAAATACAATGTCGAGCGAAGCAACCCGGGATTTCCCCGTCATAAGGGTACTCAGCCTCAGAGCTACCGGCACCGCCGGTGCAAACCCGCTTTGATGAGCGCTGCTTCCATGGCTCTTGGGCGATCAACACAGATCATTGTGCGGCCAAAACGGAAGCAGACCCAGATAGATCGGCATCGGGGTTAGCGTCCACGATGCCGATCCGTTGGCGTAATTAGGACGGAGCGCCGGTCCCTTGCGGGGCCTTGTCAGAGCTCCCCGCCGCTTTGGGATTGCCAGAGCTGTTGAAGCCGTTGGCGTGTCCATTGCCCTGGGGAGACTTCGATGGGCTCCCGGCAGCATTTTCATTACCGGATTTCTCAAAACCCTTGGCGCCCGCCACTTGGATCATGTGCGAAAGCGCTTCATCAGAAACCGCGCTTTCACCAGCAATTGTCTGTGCATTGATCTCCAAGTCAGATTCCACTTTGGCTTGAGCCGCCGGAGCGAAGCTCAAGCCGGCTGCCGCCGCAAGGATTGTGAGAACTTCGTATCTTTTCTTCATGCTATACCTCTCGCGTTTGGACAAACGGAGCCGCCACGGCGCACCGTAAGAGGACGCAGAGCAGGATTCAAATGCGAATTTCGCAAATTGAGAATAGTATTTTAAAGAAAGTTTTGGTCTAGGATAATTTGCGCGAAATATCCGCTCCGCGCGGAAGACTTGGCGTAACAATAGGAATCACCTGTTGCCCGTGGATCGAGCGCCCAGTTGATGATGCGCATTGAGTCAGGAGTAACATCACCGTGCTCGCGTTCGAGAAGATGCTTCTTTACTTCGCCAATGCCGTGCCCACAATCCCGCCGCTGTCGATATCGCGCTTCGTTTCCGATAGCGTTCGAATTTTAATTTCGTAAATTAAACAAGGCATTTTACAGAATATTCGCTATGAATTTGCTGTCGGCCGTTGTTGATCGGCAGGTCGCCTCGTGGCCCGATAAGCAAGACAACGCCCAGAGCTGCCAGAAACATGCCGGCAATGCGCCTACGGCGAATTTTTCAAGACCCGAAAAAGCCGATGCGGCGAAGGTCAGATTGGAACGATTCCAACAGTGATGGAAGGCACTCCGGCCAGCAAATGGGACGCGATATGGTCGCGCCGGGGATAATATGCGATGAGACCAGTAAACATTCGTACCTGCGCGACAAAGCGATGGAAGGCTCTCAAAGTTCAGTTGCGCCTAAGCCACAGACGCGGCTTTCCACGATTGAGATAGCCGTAAATTATGCTGTTTCCAGAACGAAACAACTCGCCACACTTCGTCTCGCTGATCAGCGAAATGAATGTCAGGCAAACCCTGTCGCCATCAGGTGCCCTTTTGGTAGTCCAACGGCCCGAGGCTGGTATGCCGGAATAGTATCCCTTGACGGTTCCGCGTCCAGCCGATCGGCGGCAAGCGTCTGGGGAGCTGCGAGAAGCAACGAGATGAAAACTGCGGCGAGGATTCGTATCATCGCGGCAAGTAGACCGCAGCACTCATTGCTCGTCAAGCCTTGGCCGCCGGCGGTCGGAGCTCGCGCTGCCGGGCTTTTTCGTAGTAGGATCTATCCCCTTATCGCGAGGTTCTTTGTTGATGCATGAAATTGGGAGCCCGCATTCCCTGGATCCTCGCCCTGCTTGAAAGAAAACGTCAGCCCCGGCGCGCCGCCTCGATCGCCGCGACGTCGATTTTCTTCATGTCCATCATCGCATCGAAGGCGCGTTTTGCTTCTTTGCCGCCAACCGCAAGGGCCTCCATCAAGACCCGTGGCGTGATCTGCCAGGATACTCCCCACTTGTCCTTGCACCAGCCGCACTGGCTCTCCTGCCCGCCATTGCCCACGATCGCGTTCCAGTAGCGGTCGGTCTCTTCCTGGTTATCGGTCGCGATCTGGAACGAGAAGGCCTCGTTATGTTTGAACGCGGGACCACCATTGAGACCGATACAGGGCACGCCTGCGACGGTGAACTCCACCGTCAGCACATCGCCCTTCTTGCCGTCTGGATAGTCGCCGGGTGCATGGTGGACAGCACCCACAGCGCTATCGGGAAAGGTCTTGGCGTAGAAGCGCGCCGCAGCCTCGGCGTCCTTGTCGTACCACAGGCAAATCGTGTTCTTGGCCATTGCTTGTCCTTTCCATCATTCAGGGCAATTATCGGTTTCAATGATCTGTGCCGACCCGCTTCCGCTGTCAGGAACTATCCCTTTGCGAGCGTAGTTTTGACTAAGCGGGGGTCGCGGCACAAGATACCGCGAGCGATAAAACGCACCTACGCCGACGAAGGTTCCCGCAGCGTTGGGCAGTTGCGTCAGGAACTTGGAGGCGTTTTTGCGATTGTCGATGTCGTGCCGGCAAGCACCTGTCTGACGAAAGCAGAGCGAAGGCAATGCTTCGCGGTGTTCGCCTCGACAGCACGGGCTCTGGTGCTGGATTGGGTTTAGCCATCGCACAGGACATTGTGGATGCCTATGGCGGTGAACTCGGACTTTCCACTTCACCGCTTGGCGGACTCCAGGCGTCGGTTGTGCTATCGATCAACGGAAGCTAGTTCGACCCAGTATCTTCACCCTGGTGCGAGTTCGCTTTCCCCAATTCGTCATGGCCGGGCTTCGACCCGGCCATCCAGCCCGTTCCGCCAAGCAGCTGCGCGAAAGGCTGGATGGCCGCCTCAAGGGCGGCCATGATGAGCCAGGGGTAGGTGCGGCGGCCTCGCATGAGGATAGTGCGAGATGTGATTCTACTTAAAGTCATCGCGATCTAGTGGAAACTAGTAGGCACTCGAATTGCATGCGTACGCTGTGTCGGGATCGCGAAAGAATTTTGACACCAATGCCAAACACAATTTGTCGCATGCGAGGCAATCGAGTCTTGTCGGGCCCAGCTCGGCAAGAACAAGCCGCTCGACGGTAGCGAAAGTAAGCCTTCTCCACGCAGCAAAATCGTCTACGACGTCGGCCGATGGCCGGTCAGGAACGAAACCAGGTGCGAAGCGTTTTCGTGACACATGGATAAGGAGAAAATCAATGGATTGGGACCGCGTTGAAGGAAATTGGAAACAGGTCGAAGGCAAGGTTAAAGAAAAGTGGGGAAAGCTTACAGATGATGATCTTGATGTGATAGTCGAGACCAATTGGAAGGCAAAATTCAGGAGCGGTACGGCATTGCCAAGGACCGGGTCCGCAAGGATGTCGATGATTGGTTTGCCGCCCAGCGCTGGTAATCAAACATTGAGTCGTTGCCCGCTGATTTCGGATTCGGTTAAGGCGAAGATGGCTGCTGTGGGTCTTCACTTGATTGGCTAATGACCGATTTCTCGGCTTGTTCTCGAGTCCGTTCTTTCAGTTTTGACAAACTGGCAATAATGGTTTGATCTGGCCGCGCGACCGCAAGTAAGCATGCCCAATGGCACGCCGGTGCATATGGAAACGAAAGGATTATGGGTATGGTATTTATTCCGGACCTTGCCGCGTTCAAGAAAAGTCTCACTTCCCTTCCGGTATCGATTTTTGAGCCCGGAGAAACAGTACTGGCAGCCGGCTCGACAACGGGGCAGCTGTTTATTCTAAGGCAGGGTCTGGTCGAAGTTGTCAGAGACGGCACGCAAATCGCTACGGTCTCTGAGCCGGGTGCCGTATTCGGCGAACTCGCCATCATATTGGACAAGCCTCACACCGCTGACGTGCGCGCCATAGAACTGTCCGAATTCCATGTCGTCAAGGCGGCGTCGCTGCTTACCGGGGACATGGCGCCCTTGCTTTATGTTTCCGCGATACTTGCACGCCGTCTCGACGCCGCCAATGAAGTCATTGTTGAAATCAAACAGGACCTGGAATCGGGCAAACGCCCAGGCGTAATCAGCAAGGCGCTGGACAAGCTGGAGAAGCTGTTGAGCCCTGCAGGCGGCAGCGCGCCGGACTACGCATATTACCCGTTCCTTTGAACTCTGCGGGGCGCCGATAGCCTGACTTCCGTTTCTACTCCTTCATGCTCGCCCCTTGGGAGGTGCGGGTGAGGCACTTTCACAACAGCCAATCGAGTTGGTCCGCTTCACCGAGACGAGATTTTTTCTCTATTTTTGCTCGGGATCCGGCCGGACGACGACGGTATTGCCGATCAGGTCGATATCGTCGGCCGGCATTCCAACCCGTTTAGCATGGTCGCGGATCGAGGCCGGGTCCCGAGCCTCATATATGCAGATCGTGCCAAGGGTTCCATCGGGCTCGTTGACGACGTAGCTGCGAATCCAGCGAACCCGATCGGACATTTCGTCGTTACCGATGCGAGTGGATTTCGCGGCAGCGGCTTCGAGGTCTTTGGCCGTCTTCCAGGCATTGCGGCGCCGGATAGCATAGAGTTGCATCTGACCCTCCCATATCCTGTTTCAAGGCCCCCATGTGGCCATTTTAAGCGGCAAGGATGGAGCCGCAAGCGCCTTGGAGCTCACCAATAAAATCAAGTAGATAGGGCGAATCCAGGCGTATCTCTATTGATGATCGCATCTTCGAGCCCGATAACCTGACAATCGTCAACGCGGAATCGTCAGGACGGCCTTAACCCTCCCGTGATACCATGCCACGCAGTCAGTCAGTTTCGTGAGTTTCCGCCATGGCACCTGCCGGCCGCCCCTATTGGAGAGGTTTCCTTCGCCTCTCGCTTGTCCAGATCGCCGTTCAGATTCACAGCGCCGTCGAGCCGAGTAGCTCCGGCCTCAATCAGATTCACAAGCCCTCCGGCAAACGTGTCAACTACACCAAGACCGTCGCCGGCGTTGGCCCCGTCGAGGAAGCCGACATCGTCAAGGGGTATGAGGTGAGCGAGGGAACCTATGTCATCCTAGAGCCCGAAGAACTCAATGCGGTGAAGCTCGAGAGCAAGAAGACGCTGGACCTGCAGGAATTCGTCTCGAAGGAAGAGATCGACCCGCGCTATTTCGAGGCGCCCTATTATCTGCTGCCCGAGGACGAATTCCAGAATGAGGGTTATCTCGTGATCCAGGCGGCGCTGGCCAAGAAGAAGAAGCTCGGCCTTGGCCAGATCACCATGTCGGGCCGCGAATATCTGGTGGCGGTGGGAGCACTCGACCAGGGCATCGCCATGTACATTCTGCGCTATCCCAATGAGATCAGGGCCGCCGACAAATATTTCGGCGACATCCCCGACCTTAAGGTCAATCCCGAAATGGTCAACCTCGCCACCAAGATCATCGCCGACGGCACCACTGAATTCAGGCCGGAGCAATTCCACAATACCTACTCGGTCCGCTTGAATGAACTGGTGCAGGAGAAGGCCAAGGGCAAGAAGATCGTCGTCAAGGCCGAAGAAGAGCGGCCGAAAGGCGCCAACGTCGTCGATCTCATGGACGCCCTGCGCAAGAGCGTGAAGGGCGACAAGAAGGCCGAGCCCCCGCCGAAAAAGGGCGGCCGGAAGAAGTAGGCAATCCAGGCCAAGATTTAGACGCATGTTTCCAGACGAAACCGTTTGTGATCCGGCAGCTGACCCACTCAGAACAGAATGGGCGAATTTCATCCAGAACCCAGGCCGGTCGCCTGAGACTTCACCCTCTTGGGGTTCCAGAAGTCCGGTGTATGATCGCCGCGGGGCGAATGGGAGGGACGGTGCGATCATATCCATGCCTGATCGTCGATATGCCCGATGAGATCGGCGCCACCTACGCAAAGCGCCATCTTCACGAAGGTGACGAAATCACTTTTCAGCGCCAGTCCTACAGAATTTCCTGTTTCCATGACGGACATTTTATCGGATACATCCCGCGGCAGCGGCATTGGGTTGGCCGTTCGATCGATGACGGCGACCGTCACAAGGTGACGGTAACCGGCATCGACACGAATGACGCAGGCGAGCTCGCCGCGATCGAAATCGAGATCGCCGTCCTCAGCGAGGGACAACCCCGCCCTGAGCCGCCGGTCATCCGCTCCATCCTGTCCGAGATCGGCGATGAGTTGCGCATCCTCGCCATGGTGGGCGCGGTAGATGGCACATTCGCACGGCCCGAAAGGGCTTTCCTGGAAAAATTCGCCGAATTGCGCGGCATCGAAAAGGGCGTAGAGCCTGAGGAAGGCGAAGTCGCACATGCCGTTCGCTGGGCAAGGCGCAACGCCTGCAGCAGCCTCGACGCCGCAGAGATCATCGGCAGGCTGGCCCGCGAGGGTCCGGAGACCCTCCAGGTCATGTGGGATATGTGCGAAATCATGGCGGAGATCGACGGCGAGGTGAAGGAAGCGGAAAGACAGGCCGTGATCGGGCTCAGGGGTCTGCTCGAGCATGGGATGAGGCTGGCGAAGGAAAGCAAAGATTAGGTTCTCCCTCCGATGCGACTCACCCCTCGTCGTGTATGATCGTCGGGGGGTACCGATGCAATGGAGATGAGGGATGACGACCGATCTCACCATGCTGGCCTGGGCTGCCGGCCTTACCGCGATACTCTGGATTCCGTATATTGTGGCGCGCATTCAGACTTATGGGTCGGCAAAGACGTTGGCCTATGTGGCCGACAACGAGCCCCTGCCCCCCTGGGCCGAGAAAGCCAAGAAGGCTCACTATAATGCCGTCGAGAACCTGGCGCCTTTCGCCGCATTGGTGCTCGTCGCGCAGGCTGCAGGTGCCGCGAATTCGACGACGGCCATGGCAAGCGTCGTCTATTTCTGGGCCCGCGTCGCCCACTATCTCGGCGCTATCAGCGGCATCCCATATGTCCGTACACTGACCTTCACGATCGGATGGATCGCCATCATGGTCATTTTTTATCAGATCGTGACATAGGCTGGCGCATCGAAGCCTCGATCCGGCCGCGCGGCGCCTGTGTCGCGATATCGACACCCCGGCCCGCCACCAGGTCCTCCAGCATGCTTATGTCGGGTCTGGGGGCGGCCGGGCGAGCCCTTGGCGCACCGCCTGAGGTTTCCCTTCGGCGATGACGGTTGAGATTAGAACCGTTTTGTCCGCCGGCAATTCGGCGAAGAGCTGCGGCACCGTGGTCAGCGGCGAGGAAATAGGCGAGCGCCCTCTCCTTCTCGGGCGCTGCCAGAGGCTGCCAGAGCTGTTCTTCCGCCAGGCGCAAGGCGAATCCGATGGCCGCCAGTTCGACCAGGCGCTGATCATAATCCCTGGCCTCGCCCCAATATTTCCGGATGCTAGGGATTGGTGCCGGAAGCGAGACCACGCGGCATCGGCTCCCAGTCGACCCACGACGCGCCACCCGCTTGCGCCGGTGCCAGCCCCCATAGAGGCCGCGCAAAGCCTTCGAGATCACCTGCAGCCTGGTCGAAGGCAGCACCGGAATAGCCCAGCCGGATGCGCACTCCGCCGGGCGCAACGGGCTCTTCCCGAAGGGGTTGCAGAAATCTGCCGGATAATCGAAGCGCACCATCCGTGCCATATTAGGGATATTTCGGGCAGGCGATACTGAACGGTTGGTCATGTAAACTTGCCTCTGCTAAGGCTCGATCATGGAGCAGATCGACCTCATCAATCTCGGACTCTTGTCTCTCGCGGTGCTCATTCTCGTCGGCATTGCATCGAGCCTCATCGCCACGCGCTTCGGTGCTCCCCTGCTTCTCGTATTCTTCAACGACTATCGTCTGACCTATTTGATCGGCACCGTCGCTCTGGCGATCATCCTGTTTGACGGGGGCTTGCGGACCAGGCTCGCCGTTTTTCGCGGCAGTCTCCTGCCGGCGAGCATTCTGGCGACGCTGGGCGTCGTCATCACTGCGGCCCTGACCGGTCTCGTCGCCTGCCTGGTCCTCGGTCTCTCCTGGCTCGAAGGCCTCCTGCTTGGCGCGGTTGTCAGCTCGGCCGATGCCGCGGCCGTATTTTTCCTGATGCGGGCGGGCGGCCTGCAATTGCGCCGCCGCGTCGCCGCAGCGCTTGAAATCGAATCCGGCACCAATGATCCTTTCGCCGTCTTCCTCACCATCGTCCTGGTCCAGCTGATCCTGCTCGGCCCGCATGGCTCGAATATCGAAGTCGTGGTCCTGCTTCTTCGCCAGGTCGTCATCGGCACCATTGCGGGGCTCGCCGGCGGCTATTTGCTGGTGCAGGCCCTGAACCGCATGTCATTGCCCTCGGGCCTCCATCCTCTCTTCGCGATCACGGCGGCGCTCGCGATCTATGCCGCTCCGGCTTATGTCGAGGGCTCGGGCTTTCTTGCCGTCTATCTGGCCGGTGTCGTGCTCGGCAACCGCCCGGCGCGGGCCTTTCCTTCGATCCTGAGCTTCCATGACGCAGCGACCTGGCTGTGCCAGATCCTGATGTTTCTCGTGCTCGGCCTCCTCGTCACACCCTCGAGGCTGCTCGGCTATCTTTTGCCGGCGCTCATCGTCGCTGTGTTTCTGATCGTCATTGCCCGGCCGCTCGCCGTGTGGCTGTGCCTGTGGCCCTTCAGATTCACCGCGCGCGAAAAGGCCTTCATCTCATGGGTCGGCCTGCGCGGTGCGGTGTCGATCTTCCTCGCCGCCATTCCGACACTTTCTGGCGTCGCCAATGCGGAGATCTATTTCCATGTCGCCTTTGTCGTGGTGTTCATATCCCTCCTCGTCCAGGGCTGGACCCTCACGGCAGTGGCGCGCGGGCTCGATGTGGCGCTCACCGAGACGGCGGCCGAAACGCAGCGTGTCGAGATCGACCTTCCCGGCCAGATCAATCTCGAAATGGTCGGTTTTCCGATCATCGAGGACAGCCCTATCCTGACGCGGCCGGACCTTCCCTCCTGGATCCAGCCGATCATGGTGGCGCGCCACGAGAAGGTCCTGAACTGGGCCGATGCCAAGGTCCTGGGGCCTGGCGATTATGCCTATTTCCTGGTGCCGACCGAACGGGCCCAGCGGCTCGACCGTCTGTTCGCCGCTTCCGATGCCATCCACTCGCACCACCCGGTCGCCGCCTTCAACTTCACCGGCGACATCCCGCTCGAAGAGCTCTCGACCGCCTATGGCCTCGCGGTGCCCGACGATCTGCGTCACCTCAGCATCACCGAGGCCTTCCGCTTGCGATGCGAGGACCGCATTGGCATGGGTGACCGCATCCAGCTCGGTCCCGCTTCGCTGACGGTTTCAGAACTCGACGGCGAGGATGTGAAACAGGCTTCCCTTGAGATCGACGAAGTCGAATTGCCGGTTGCCGCAGGGGGCGCGCGTCTCAATGAGTTCGATCTCTATGCGAGGCTCCAGCGCTTCGTGGCGAAACTGGCCGAGCGCCTCAATCCGGCAATCAAATCTGATTAGAGCAAATCCCGCCAAAGTTGAAGACTTTGGCGATAAGGATTTGCTCCAACCATTGGTTGGCGCGAATCCTTTTCGGTGAGGTGATTCCACCTCGCCGGGAAGCGCGCTAAGCGGCGGGCCGGCGGGCAAAAATCAAAGCGAGCCCGAAACCGATCATCATGGCGCCGCTCGTCCGGTTGAACCATTTGAGGGTACGCCCGTCGCGTACATACCGCCCGAGCTTGGCGCCGATGAATGAATAGACCACGATGGCGAATGTCTCGAAGATGAGGAAGGTCAGGCCGAGTATGGCGAAGCTCAGCGCATAGGCCTCAGGATCGACGAATTGCGGGAAGAATGCGGTGAAGACGAGGATGGCCTTCGGGTTTCCCGCCGCAACACAATTCCTGAAGCGTGAGTTTCCTGAGCGACAGGCGCGGCGTGGCCGCATCATCGCGCAATAGGGGTGCGCCGGCGCGGATCAGATTGACGCCGATCCAGACGAGATAGGCCGCTCCCGCCCATTTGACGATCGTGAAGACATTCTCCGATGCGGCAAGCACCGCGCCAAGACCGATGCCGGCAATGGCGATCATGACGGCGAAGGACACGATCCGGCCCGCTGCCGCGAGGATCGCCGGCACGACGCCGCTTCTTGCCGCATTGGTGAGCGAGAGAAGATTGTTGGGTCCGAACGCCATGTTGATGGCGAAACAGGCCGGCGCGAAGATGAGGAATGTCTCGAGGGGCATCGGTCGATCCAGAGCAGCAGGCCCTCTCCTAACCCGTCGGCGGGTGCGCCGCAACTCGTTCTGATTTACCTGCTCCCGCTAAAAAATTCCCTGGCTAGCCGCAATGGAATTCCTTTTAATCAGCGCCGCTGCGGCACCTGCCGCTCGATGAGGTTGAACAGCCTCGTGATGATGAAAGTGAGCGCAAAATAAATCACCGCGACCAGGAGCATTGGCGGGAAGAAATCATACGTGGTGCGGAATATCTGGCCTGCGGCGCCATAGAGCTCGGTCACCGTCACGAGGGCTGCGATCGGCGTCGCCTTGAGCTGGAGAATGGTTTCACCGCCCAATGTCGGAAGTACGATGCGGAACGCCCGTGGAAACCAGATACGGCGCAGAACGGTGAACGGCGACATTCCAAAAGCACGCGCAGCTTCGAGTTCGCCTTTGGGCACGCTGGCAAAGGCGCCCTTCATGACGGCTCCTTCATAGCCAGCGAAACTCAGCGTGAAGGCAAGCACGGCATAGAAGAGACCCTCCCTGAGCACCGGCCACATGAAGCTCTGGCGTATCCACGGTATCTGCGGGAAGAGCGAACCAAAGCCATAATAGAGAATATAGAGTTGAATGAGCAGCGGCGTACCGCGGATGACGGTGCAGAATGCCGCGGCGAGCCAGGCGAATGGCCTGGGGCCGGTGACTTGCACCAGCCCGATCGGAATGGCCAGAATCATACCGAACAGGCTGGACAAGACAAGCAGAAGGAGCGTGTACCAAAGGCCCGTAAGGATGAGCGGCAGAAACTTGACGAGTATGGTGAAATCCACGGGTTTCGCCCTCACCTCACCTGCGGCTGACCGCGGCGAACATAACGGTCCAGCATGCCGAAGCCTTGCAGCGAGGCGAGTGAGATCACGAGATACATGCCCGCCGCCACGGTATAGAACATGAAATACCACTTCGTTCCGCCCGCGGCCTGTTGGGAAATCTTGGTCAGTTCGAGATAGCCGACGACGGAGATCAAAGCCGAATCCTTGGTGGCATTGAGCCACAGATTGGAGAGGCCGGGGATGGCATAGGGCAGCATCGAGGGCATCGTGATGCGCCTGAACAACAGGAAGGGCGACATGCCATAGGCCTTCGCCGCCTCGATCTGGCCGACGGGTATTGCCTGAATGGCGCCGCGCAGAACCTCGGTCGAATAGGCTCCCTGCACGACGCCCAGCACCGCCACCGCGGCGATCAAACCGTTGACGCGGACCGGGCCAACACCGAGGCTGAGAAGCAGATTATTGAGGCCTTGAGTGCCCGTGTAAAAAAGGACGACGATCAACAGAAGCTCTGGGATCGAGCGGACGATCGTGGTGTAGGCATCGAGCAAGCGGCGCGTCAGTTTGCCCCCTGAGAGCTTGCCGCGCGCCCCCAGCAGTCCGATCAGCAGCCCAAGCATATAGGCGAGAAAGGAAATTTCCAGTGTGCTGACGGCTCCATAGAGGAGATTACGTCCCCACCCTGACGCCAAAAGATCCAGCCCACTCATCTATTACCTCGCCCCGAAGATTTGGCTGCCTCCCGCCCCGTCGTGGAGGCAGCCCGCACCTGTTATTGCGGCAGTATCATCTTGCCGACGAGGTCGGGATATTTTGCCGTGATCTTGTTGATCTCGCCCGACTTGGCGAGCGCATCGATCGCGGCGTCAAGCTTGGCTTTCAGCTCGGTGTCTTCCTTGCGAATGCCGCCGCCGACTCCTTCACCGAGAATTTCCTTGTCTTCGGGCACCTGGCCTTTCAATTCGCAACAGGCGGCACCCTGATCGGTTTTCAGGAATGCATCGAGCGCACTGGCGTCGGCCTGGATATAGTCGAGGCGTCCGGCCGCCAGATCGTTGTTGGCTTCATCCTGGGTCTGATAGGACTTGATCGTGGATCCCGCCCCGTAATATTTCTCCACATATTTCTGGTGGATGGTCGAAACTTGCACGCCGATCGTCTTGCCCTTGAGGTGTTCGGGCGTGATGTCGGTGTCACCCGTCTTCGCGCCGATGATGACCGTCGGCGTATTATAATACATCATGGTGAAGTTGATCGTCTGCTTGCGCTCGGCGGTGATCGACATCGAGGACCAGATGACATCAATCTGCTTGGCCGTCAGCGCCGGGATTATGCCATCCCAGGCAACCTCGACCAGTTCGCATTTCTCCTTCATCTGCGCGCACACGGCATCCATCAGATCGACTTCCCAACCGACCCATTTTCCGGACGCGTCCTTGGATGTGAACGGCGGATAGGGCTCGGCGGCAACGCCGAATTTCAGGTCGGCCTTGGCCTGGGCGGCAAATCCGCAGATCGCAGCAGCCGCCACAGCCAGCATCAAACGGCGGGTAAGTGTCATGTCTTCTCTCCCTTGTTCGGATCATTCAGTCACGATCCGGATTCTTGTTAAAAGCCCCCGATTCCTCAACTAAAGCACGCCATCCAGCATTTGCAAACGGATCAATGAATGCTGGAAACGAACTGCTTGCACCTTTCGCTCCTGGGTGCGCCAAAGACCTGGCTCGGCGGCCCCTCTTCCTCGATGAGGCCCTTGTGAAGATAGATCACATGGCTCGACACGTCGCGGGCGAACTTCATCTCATGCGTCACCAGAATCATCGTCCGTCCTTCGAGGGCAAGATCACGGATGACCCTCAGCACTTCGCCGACAAGCTCCGGATCGAGTGCCGAGGTCGGCTCGTCAAACAGCATCACCTTGGGGTTCATCGCCAGGGCGCGGGCGATGGCCGCGCGCTGCTGCTGGCCGCCCGACAGGAAAGCCGGATATTGGGTCTTCTTTTCGTAAAGCCCGACCTTCTGCAGCAGAGCCTCGCCGCGTTCGATGGCTTCGGCCTTCGGCACCTTGAGCACATGCACCGGTGCTTCGATGACATTCTCCAGCACATTGAGATGCGGCCAGAGGTTGAAGGACTGGAACACCATGCCGAGGCGGGTACGGATGCGCTCCAGCTGCCGGCGGTCGGTCGGATGCAGATTGCCGTCATGCCCGGTCTTCAGGCTGATATCCTCACCCGTAACCTGAATACGCCCTTGCGTCGGCATTTCGAGGAAGTTGATGCATCTGAGGAAGGTGCTCTTGCCCGAGCCCGAAGCGCCGATCATCGACACGACGTCGCCCTCATGGGCCGTCATCGAAACGCCTTTCAGAACTTCGAGATCTCCGAAACTCTTATGCAGGCCCTCGACGACGACAGCGGGCTGTCCGCCCGAACTCCCCTTGGCCACGTGGCAGCGCTCCCTAGTTATGTCCTTTTGGATAAAAGCTTATCATGCAAATAAAAAATTGGTCAATGCAACATTGTTGGCCGGGCCGGTCGCCCGCGATCGGGTCGGATTCGGCCGGAAATCCAGAAGCCATTAGTCGTAGATGGCGAGGTCCAGGCCCCCACTTCCCTTGAGTAGACAGACAAGCTAGCGTTGTGCAACCAGCGCGCAGAATGCTGAACAGAGCCAGTCAGCACACGCCTTAATCATATCGGGCTCATAGGGAGGTATGACCATGAAATCGATGAAGGGAGCTTTCGTTTCCCTGGTGGCGATCGCCACATTGTCCGGCACCGCAGTTGCCGACATGAAGAAGGAAATCGGCGCCGGCGAAGGCCAGGTCGATATCGTGGCTTGGCCTGGCTATATCGAGCGAGGTGAAAGCGACAAGAACTATGACTGGGTGACCGATTTCGAGAAGGCGACTAAATGCAAGGTCACAGTCAAGACTGCCGCGACTTCGGATGAAATGGTCACCCTTATGAATCAGGGCGGCTTCGATCTCGTTACCGCTTCGGGCGATGCCTCGCTTCGCCTGGTGGCCGGCAAGAAAGTGCAGCCTGTTAATATCGACCTGATTCCCAACTGGAAAAATGTCGACGACCGGCTGAAGGAGGCGCCCTGGCATACTGATGATGGTGTCCACTATGGCACCCCGTATCAGTGGGGCCCAAACGTGCTCGCCTACAATACCAATGTATTCAAGGAGCCGCCGAAGAGCTGGTCCGTGGTGTTCGAGGAACAGACCCTGCCTGACGGCAAGACCAACAAAGGGCGGGTTCAGGCCTATTTCGGCGCCATCTATATCGCCGATGCGGCGCTCTACCTGATGCACAAAAAGCCGGAACTCGGCATCAAGAATCCGTACGAGCTGAACAAGGATCAGTATGCCGCAGCCATCGATCTCTTGAAGGCCCAGCGCGCTCTGGTGGGCCGCTACTGGGGTGATGCTGCGGTGCAGGTCGACGATTTCAAGAACGAGGGTATCGCGGCCTCCTCATCCTGGCCCTATCAGGTAAACTTGCTGCAGGCCGATAAGAAACCGGTGGCCTCGACAATCCCCGAAGAAGGAGCCACCGGCTGGGCCGACACCACAATGATGCATGCCGAAGCGGCGCATCCCAATTGCGCTTATATGTGGCTCAACCACTCGCTCGAACCCAAGGTTCAGGGCGACGTGGCCGCGTGGTTCGGCTCGGTGCCGGCGGTCCCCAGCGCCTGCAAGGGCCACCCGCTGCTGACCGATACAGGCTGTGAAACCAACGGCTTTGGCAATTTCGACAAGATCTGGTTCTGGCGGACGCCGATCGGCAAGTGCGAGAACGAAGGGTCATGCGTGCCCTATTCGCAATGGGCGAAAGACTATATCGCCGTGCAAGGGCAGTAGCCGGAACTAGGAAGCGGCTCCGGCGTGAACAGCCGGAGCTGTTTGGATTCCCTTTATGACACCAGCCGTGAGCTTTCAGCGCGTCTCGCGTCACTTCGGTAGCATGCGGGCCGTCGATGATGTCACACTCGACATTGCACCTGGCGAATTTTTCGCGATGCTGGGCCCGTCGGGATCGGGCAAGACCACCTGCCTGCGCCTCATCGCCGGCTTCGAGCAGCCAACCTACGGTCACATCGAGATTTTCGGTGAGACCGCGGAAGGACTGCCGCCTTACAGGCGCAACGTCAATACGGTATTCCAGGACTACGCCCTGTTTCCCCACATGACAGTGGGCGAGAATGTCGCCTACGGTCTCATGATCAAGGGCATGGCGCGCGCGGATCGCGAAGTCAAGGCCGCCGCCGCGCTCGCCATGGTGAAGCTCGAGGGCTTTGGCGACCGACGCCCTTCCCAGCTCTCGGGCGGCCAGCGTCAGCGCGTGGCGCTGGCGCGAGCGCTCGTTAACGAACCCAAGGTGCTGCTCCTCGACGAGCCACTTGGCGCGCTCGACCTCAAGCTTCGCGAACAGATGCAAGAGGAGCTGAAAGCCCTGCAAAAACAGCTTGGCATCACCTTCGTGTTCGTCACCCATGATCAGGGCGAGGCCCTTTCAATGGCCGACCGCGTGGCCATCTTCAATGCCGGGCGCATCCTGCAGGCCGGATCACCAACGGACGTTTACGAACGCCCTCAATCACGCTTCGTCGCCGATTTCGTCGGTTCCTCCAATATCATGGCACCGGAGTTCTCCGCCGCACACGGAGGACCCGGTGTCTGGATCAGTCTCAGGCCCGAAAAAATCAGCGTACTGAAGGCCTCCGACAAGCCGCCAGTCGGGCACGGCAGTGCCGAGGGGCTGGTAGCTGCGACCCACTATCAAGGATCGGTCACGCGTATCGTCATCAATTCAGGCGGCGCCCGGCTCACGGCAGCGATTCCGGCAGGGACGAGCCGGTTCCACGAAGGCGATATCGTGCGCTTCGTGTGGTCCAAGGACAGTATTGTTGCCATGGAGCACGGAGAATGAAGGCTGTCACGGCCGCAAGAACCGGTGGGCTGGCCCGGCTTTCGGATTTCTTCTTCCGCAACCGGGGACTGCTAACCGCCTTCTTGCTGCTGCCGCCGCTCGCCTGGATTGTCATCGTCTATCTCGGCTCGCTCTTCGCGCTGCTGCTGCAGAGCTTCTATTCGCTTGACGAGTTCTCCGGCCTCATCGTGCGCGAGCTCACATTTGCGACCTATGCCGAGATCTTTGAGTCGTCCAACCTGCAAATCATCTTGAGAACCGTTACGATGGCGGCGGCAGTGACGGTTGCGGATGCGGTGATCGCCTTTCCGATCGCCTATTTCGCCGCGCGTTACGCCAGGGGCGGCGCCAAGGCGTTGTTCTATCTCGCCGTGATGATGCCGCTGTGGTCGAGCTATCTGGTCAAGGTCTATGCGTGGAAGCTTATTCTCGCCAAGGAAGGCATCATCACCTGGGCCGCCGCTCAATTGCATCTGACATTCCTTCTCGATGGCATCCTCGCGATCCCGGTCATTGGCGGGCCGTCGCTGTCGATCAGTTATCTCGGCACGTTCCTGGTCTTCGTCTATATCTGGCTCCCCTACATGATCCTGCCGGTGCAGGCGGCGCTTGAACGCGTACCACGGAATTTCATCGAGGCTTCCGCAGATCTTGGTGCTCGTCCCGGCCAGACCTTCCGAACCGTGATCCTTCCCCTCGCCCTGCCCGGTATCATCGCCGGCTCGATCTTCACTTTCTCGTTGACGCTGGGCGACTCCATTGTTCCGCAGATCGTCGGCAACTCACGCTACTTCATCGGCCAGGCGGTCTATACCCTGCAGGGAACCGCGGGTGATATTCCGCTGGCGGCAGCCTTCAGCGTAGTGCCCATGGTAATCATGGGATTGTATCTCGCTGCCGCCAAACGCCTGGGAGCGTTCGATGCGCTCTGAAGGTGCTGCATGGCCGCTGAGATTCGCCGCGGCGGCAGGACTCGCCTTTCTGCACCTGCCGCTGGCGCTGATCTTCCTCTATGCCTTCACCACCGAGGAAAAGAGTTTTCAGTTCCCGCCACCCGGCTATACCGCGCGCTGGTTTGGCACTGCATGGTTTGACCGGCCCGACATCTGGCCGCCGCTCGTCCTGTCGCTCAAAGTGGCGCTGTTCGCGACGCTGCTCGCATTGATCTTCGGCACGCTCGCAGCGGCAGCGTTGGCGCGCGCGCGGTTCTTCGGCAAAGAATCGCTTTCGCTCCTTTTCATCCTGCCGATCGCGCTCCCCGGCATCATTACCGGCATCGCCTTGCGCTCGGCATTCGACATCATGAACCTGCCGTTTTCGACCTGGACGATCGTGCTCGGCCATGCCACTTTCTGCATCGTCGTCGTCTATAACAATGTGCTGGCGCGATTCCGGCGCACCTCGGCGAGCATGATCGAGGCTTCCATGGACCTCGGCGCCGATGGCTTCCAGACGTTCCGCTATGTGGTACTGCCGCAGATTGCATCCGCACTGCTGGCCGGCGGGATGCTCGCCTTTGCACTGTCGTTCGACGAGGTAATCGTCACGACTTTCACAGCCGGCCAGCAGGCGACGCTGCCGATCTGGATGCTGGGCGAACTGCTTCGTCCGCGCCAGCGACCGGTGACCAATGTGGTGGCGATCTTCGTCATCGCCGTCACTTTCATACCGATCATCTTCGCCTATTATCTGACGCGCGATGGCGAACACATAGCCGGCGGCGGCAAGTGAGCTCCTGTGCTGATCAGGCTCCTGATCCTCTGCGCCGCCATCGTGCTCATCTCACTTTTGCTGAGGCTGCATAAGCGATTCCAGGCGGCACCACCCTGGCTCAGGATCCTCCACCACGCCGTCTTCTTCGCCGCATCTGCATATCTGGCAGTCTTCGCGGTGATCTTCGCGGCACTACATGTGTTTGGCTACAGGCTTTGATTCGCGGCTACGTTTTCTTTTTTGCGGCTTTCTTCTTCGCCGTTTTCTTCGCCTGCGTGGCAGCCTTCTTCGCCGGCTTCTTGGCAGCCTTCTTCGCTGCTTTCTTCGCTGCCTTCTTCGCGGGCTTCTTGGCGGCCTTCTTCGGCGCGGCAGCCCTCCTGGGCGCGGCGGGCGCGGCCTCCGCCTTCATCGCGCCGACCAGCTTGGCAAACTTGTCGAAGAACTGCGCCGCAAGCGACCGGGCCGTCGAATCGATGAGACGCGAGCCCAGCATGGCCAGCTTGCCGCCGACCTGCGCATCGACATCATAGGAAAGCCTGGTGCCGCCACCATCGGCATCTTCGAGGCGGACATTGGCGCCGCCATTGGCCAGTCCGGCAATGCCCTTGCCTTCGCCAGATATCCTGTAGCTGTTGGGCGGATTGAGATCGCTCAAGTTTACCGTGCCGGTGAAGCCTGCTTTGACTGGCCCTACCTTGACGGTCACCCGCGCTTCCATCTGCGTGTCGGAATGCTTGGTGATGGATTCACAGCCCGGAATGCTTTGTTTCAGGACGTGGGGGTCGTTCAATGCCTTCCACACCGTTTCGCGTGATGCCGCAATGATTTCTTCGCCACTCATTTTCATCGGCTGCCTCCTCGGTGATGTTGCCTAAAGCTTTACGCGAAAATGTCACCCCGCTTCCACTGTTCCTTGGTCGCAAGCCGGAAATCCTCGAACCGGCCCTCCGAGATGGCATCGCGCATCCCCTGCATCAGCGACTGGTAATAAGCTATATTGGCCCAGGAGAGCAGCATCATGCCGAGCAGTTCCCCCGAGCGGATCAGGTGGTGCAGATAGGCTCGTGAGTAATGCGACAGAGCTGGGCACGGGCTTTCCGGATCGAGCGGGCGCGGATCATCGGCGTGCCTTGCATTGCGCAGATTGATCTTGCCGAACCGGGTGAAGGCCTGGCCGTGCCGGCCGGAGCGGGTCGGCATCACACAGTCGAACATGTCGATGCCTCGCGCCACAGATTCGACCATGTCTTCGGGTGTCCCGACCCCCATCAGATAGCGCGGCCGGTCGACGGGCAGATGCGGGATGGTGGTCTCGATCGTCTGCAGCATCAGCGCCTGACCCTCGCCCACCGCGAGCCCGCCGATCGCATAGCCTTCGAAACCGATTGACCTCAATCCTTCGGCCGAAATGCGGCGCAGCCTATCATTGACGCCACCCTGCACGATGCCGAAATTGCCGCGGCCAGGCTGCCTGCCGAAGGCCTGGCGCGACCGCTCGGCCCAGCGCAGCGACAATTGCATCGCGCGCTCGGCATCCTTGTCGGTATGCGGATACATCAGGCATTCATCGAGCTGCATCTGGATGTCCGAGCCCAGCAGGCGCTGGATTTCCATCGAGCGCTCCGGCGTCAGCTCATATTTCCGCCCGTCGATATGCGACTGGAAAACGGCCCCTTTCTCCGAGATCTTGCGCAATTTGGCGAGCGACATGATCTGGAAGCCGCCGGAATCGGTGAGGATGGGATAGGGCCAGTTGGCGAATTCATGCAGACCGCCAAGCTTCGCCACTTCTTCCGGCCCGGGCCTCAGCATCAGATGATAGACATTGCCTAAGATGATATCGGTACCGGTCTCCTTCACCTGTTCGGCATAGAGGCCCTTGACGGTGCCGGCGGTGCCGACCGGCATGAAAGCGGGGGTGCGGATGTCGCCGCGTCCCGTCGAGATCGTGCCGCGGCGCGCCTGCCCATCAGTCTTCTGCAATGTGAATGAGAAGCCTTCGCTCATGAGGACGAGGGGAATAGCAGGCTCGCATCGCCATAGGAATAGAACCGATACCGGTTGGCGATAGCATGCGCATAGGCCGATTTCATGCGCTCAAGACCGGCAAAGGCCGAAACGAGCATGAAGAGCGTCGAGCGCGGCAGATGGAAATTGGTGAGAAGCAGGTCGGCGACCCTGAACCGGTAGCCGGGCGTGATGAAGATATCCGTCGATCCGCTGAAGGGTGAAACTTCACCGGATCGGGCGGCGCTTTCGAGGAGCCTGAGCGAAGTGGTGCCGACCGGGATGATCCGGCGGCCCTGGGCCTTGGCTGATTTCAGCCTTTCGGCTACATCGGCAGGCACCTCGCCCCATTCTTCATGCATCTTGTGGTTTTGTGTATCCTCCGCCTTGACCGGCAGAAAAGTACCGGCGCCGACGTGAAGTGTTATAAATTCCTGTTCAATTCCAGCGCTTTGCAGTGTTTTCATGAGATCGGTGGTGAAGTGCAGGCCGGCCGTGGGGGCAGCCACCGCCCCTTCGTCTTCAGCGTAGATTGTCTGATAGTCCTCGCGGTCCTGCTCGTCGGTTTGGCGCTTGCCGGCGATATAGGGCGGCAAGGGCATGTCGCCCAAGGCGGCAATGGCTTCATCGAGAATGGGCCCGTGGAAGTCGAAAGCGAGCGTGATCTCGCCGCCCTCGCTTTTTTCCTCGACCCTGGCATCGAGCGTGCCGAGGAGGCAGATGCGGCCCTCGGCGCCGAACCGGATGCGGTCGCCGACCGCCAGTCTTTTGCCCGGCTTGGCGAAAGCCTTCCAGCGCGAACCGTCGAGACGCTGATGCAGTAGGGCTTCGATCCGTGGCGTCGCGTCACCGCGGCCGATCCGGTTGCCGGTGAGTGCGGCGGGAATGACTTTCGTCTTATTGAAAACGAGGACGTCGCCGGCATTGAGCAACGCGGGAAGATCGCGGACGACGCGGTCTTCGAGACCACCGGGCTTTACGACGAGAAGCTTCGCTGCATCGCGTGGCTGTGCCGGCCTCAGCGCGATGTGGTCTTCCGGCAGATCGAAATCGAAATCGGAGACGCGCATGATGAGCCCGATCTTATTACTCGCCCGAACAGGTTACCGGCCATGCGCCGACCCCGGGAATGTGAAGGGTTCCGGCGAAAACGGGTTCGGCGCCCTCTTCATGCGCCTGGCTCACCCGCAGCCTGACCCGCAGCCTGGCGACGATCCGTTCAGCATTCTCGTCGGAAATATCGATCTTCATGCCTTCATCATCGGAGAAGGCCTGAGCGATGAGGATGGCGGTCGCACCATCTTCCGGCTTTGTCGCCCATTGCTTGCCATTCGCATCCATGGTGAGCGCAAGAGGCACCAGGCCGGGCGTGGTACCGATCAGAAAACTCAATGCCGCCTTCTGATCCGCCGAGCTGCAGATGATATTCTCGGTCGCCAGCGCCGGGCTGATGGAGAACACCATGGCCAGGGCGGCCGTGGCGCATTTTCCGATTGCGCCCATAGGCCGCTCAGGCCTTGGCGTCGGCCGCGACCTGCATTTTCACGATCTTGTCCGGATCGCGCACCGGCTCGCCGCGCTTGAGGCCGTCGACGAGTTCCATGCCGGAAGTCACCTTGCCCCACACCGTATATTGCTTGTCGAGGAAGCTCGCATCGCCGAAGCAGATGAAGAATTGGCTGTTGGCCGAGTCCGGACTGGACGAGCGCGCCATCGAGCAGACGCCACGCACATGCGGCTCCCGCGAGAATTCCGCCTTTAGATTGGGCTTCTTCGAGCCGCCCATTCCGCTGCCGGTCGGATCGCCGCCCTGCGCCATGAAGCCTTCGATGACCCGGTGGAACACCACGCCGTCATAGAAGCCTTCGCGCGCCAGTTCCTTGATCCGCGCAACATGATTGGGCGCAAGGTCGGGCCTGAGCTGGATCGTCACCCTGCCCTTGGCGAGGTCCATGTAAAGCGTGTTTTCAAGATCGCTAGCCATCACTGTATATCCTTCAAGACTTTTACGGAAACCATTTTGCTGGGTTTGGCCGGCGGCTCGCCCTTGGCGATCTTGTCGACGCAGTCCATGCCCGAGGCGACACCGCCGAACACCGTATATTGGCCGTCGAGGAACCCGCCATCGGCAAACATGATGAAGAACTGCGAATTGGCGGAATCCGGGTCCGATGAGCGCGCCATGCCGAGCGTGCCGCGGTCGAAATGCGCCTTGCTGAACTCGGCCGGAAGATCGGGCTCGTTGGAACCGCCGGTGCCGGTTCCGGTCGGATCGCCGGTCTGTGCCATGAAGCCGTCGATGACGCGGTGGAAGATGATGCCGTCATAGAAACCGGCGCGCGCCAGCTTCTTGATCTGGGCCACATGCTTCGGCGCGAGATCGGGCCTGAGGCCGATGGTGATCTTGCATTTGTCGGAAGTGGTGATCACCAGAGTATTCTCAGGATCGAGACCCTGCGCCTTGAGCGGCAGGCTCGCGAGTGCCACGGCACCGATGAGGCCGATCAGGCCCAGTTTGAAATTCATTCTGGTCTCCTTGGTTGAGTAACGGGGCTTTTCTCGATCAGGCAGGCTTTTTGAGGGCAGCCTTGACGGCCGCAAGCGCTTCCTTCGGGATGAAAAGTGTGACATCGCCACCCATGGCGGCAATCTGCTTGACGAGCGAGGCTGCGATCATCCGTGTCGCCGGGCTCGCTGCGAGGAAAACGGTCTCGATATCGGGCGCCATCGCTCCGTTCATCTGGCCCATCTGGACCTCGTAATCGAAGTCGCTCGCATCCCGCAGTCCCCTGATGAGGAGGCCGGCACCGGCGCGGCGCGCGGCATCGACGGCGAGGTCGTCGAAGGTCTCGACCGCGATCTTGACACCGGTATGTTCGGCGATCGGAGCCACCACAGTCTTGAGCAGGTCGATACGCGTTGCAGCATCGATCAGTGCCTTCTTGCCATGATGCGTGCCGACCCCCAGAACGAGCCTGTCCACCAGCCTCGCCGCTCTCGCGATAATGTCGAGATGGCCATAGGTTACGGGGTCAAAACTGCCGGGATAGAAGCCTGTGCGCGCCATGAGGAAGCCTTAGCCCGATCACACTGCCGCCGCAACCTGTCAAGCAACGGCATCATACGAAGACTCACCTTGGCTGACGGGTTGAATGGTCAATCCGGTATCCGGCGGACCGCACCCTTGGCGGCGCTGGTCGCCATCGCTGCATAAGCGCGCAAAGCCGTCGAGACCTTGCGCTTGCGCTTCTCTTCCGGCTTCCAGACAGTGCCGTTGCGCGCCACCTTTGTGTCACGCCTGCGTGCGAGTTCTTCCGTGCCGACGGCAAGATGGATCTTCCGGTTCGGAATGTCGATCTCGATCCGATCGCCGGTCTCGACGAGGCCTATCAGCCCACCTTCCGCCGCTTCGGGTGAGGCATGGCCAATGGAGAGACCCGATGTGCCGCCCGAAAAGCGCCCATCGGTGATGAGCGCGCAGGCTTTGCCGAGGCCCTTCGATTTGAGATAGCTCGTCGGATAGAGCATCTCCTGCATGCCGGGTCCGCCGCGCGGTCCCTCATAGCGAATGACCGCCACATCGCCGGCTTTGACCTTGCCATTGAGGATGCCGCTCACGGCTGAATCCTGGCTTTCGAATACGACCGCCGGTCCCGAAAAAACCAGGATCGATTCATCGACGCCCGTCGTCTTCACGATCGAGCCATGTTCTGCGAGATTGCCATAGAGCACCGCCAGGCCGCCATCCCTGGAGAAAGCATGCTCGGCCGAACGGATCACGCCCGTCTTGCGGTCGAGATCGAGATTGTCATATCGGCGATCCTGGCTGAAGGCGACCTGAGTTGGAATACCGCCCGGCGCGGCGCGGAAAAAGTCGCGAACGCCGCCACTCGGATTGCGCTTGATGTCCCACTGTTCGAGCGCCGATCCGAGGCTCTGCGAATGCACAGAGCCCACTTTCGCATCGATCAGGCCGGCACGATCGAGTTCGCCCAATATGGCCATGATGCCGCCGGCGCGGTGCACGTCTTCCATATGCACGTCCGACTTCGACGGCGCTACTTTGCACAGCACCGGCACACGCCTGGACAGGCGGTCGATGTCGGCCATGGTGAATTCGAGCTCCGCTTCATGCGCGGCAGCAAGGAGATGCAGCACGGTGTTGGTCGACCCACCCATGGCGATGTCGAGCGTCATGGCGTTTTCGAAGGCGGCGAAGTTCGCGATCGAGCGCGGCAGCACGCTCTCATCATCCTGTTCGTAATAACGGCGCGCCAGGTCGACGATGAGATGTCCCGCCTCGACAAAGAGCCGGCGCCGGTCGGCATGGGTGGCGAGCGTCGAACCATTGCCGGGCAGCGACAGGCCAAGCGCTTCGGTGAGGCAGTTCATTGAATTGGCGGTAAACATGCCGGAGCACGACCCGCAGGTCGGACAGGCCGAGCGCTCGATGATCTTCATATCCTGCTCGGAGACCTTTTCGTCGGCCGCCGCCACCATCGCATCGACGAGATCGAGGGCGACCTCTTTGCCTTTCAGCACGACCTTGCCGGCCTCCATCGGACCGCCGGAGACAAAGACGACCGGGATGTTGATCCTGAGTGCGGCCATCAGCATGCCGGGCGTGATCTTGTCGCAATTGGAGATGCAGACCATGGCGTCGGCGCAATGCGCGTTGACCATGTATTCGACCGAATCCGCGATGAGCTCGCGCGACGGCAGCGAATAGAGCATCCCGTCATGGCCCATGGCGATGCCGTCGTCGACGGCAATGGTATTGAACTCCTTGGCGACACCGCCCGCCGCCTCGATCTCGCGTGCCACCAATTGGCCCAGATCCTTCAGATGCACATGGCCAGGTACGAATTGGGTGAAGGAGTTCACCACCGCGATGATCGGCTTGCCGAAATCTGAGTCCTTCATGCCGGTGGCGCGCCACAGGCCGCGGGCGCCGGCCATGTTGCGGCCATGGGTGGTGGTGCGGGAACGATAGCTCGGCATGGTCTCTTCCTGATGCTTCAGCGCCACGATCTGGTGAGCGCTGACGGCGGCCCTGTCAACCCACCAAATTTCATAGCCAGAATACGGCCTTAGCGCCCGCGCAGCGCCAGCCAGATGCCGCCGCCGATCAGGCACAGGCCGCTCGAGACTTCGACAGCGCGCACCCGGCTATTCGACAGCCATGAGCCGGCATTGCCGGCGGCGAAGGCATAGAGGCTGTCGAATACCGTGGCGATGACCATGAAGGAGAGACCGAGCAGAATGAGCTGCTTCAGGTAATCGCCATCGGGTGAAATGAATTGCGGAATGAGCGCGCCGAAGACGAGCAGCACCTTCGGGTTGGACAGGATGACGACAAAACCCTGCAGGAAGAAGCCGCCTTTGGGTTTCGTGACAGCGGCCGCCAAGAGTTCGCCCTTGGAGCGCAGGAGCTTGATGCCGAGCCAGATCAGATAGGCGGCGCCGGCGATGCGCACCGCATCGAACCATACGCCCATCAAGGTGATGGCCGAAGCAAGCCCCGCAATGGCGACCGCCATCCAGACCACGAGGCCCGCCTGGGTGCCGGCCACATTGAGAAGACCGGCGCGCTGCCCGTATTTCAGGCTGTTGGCGATGACAACTGTCACCGTCGGTCCCGGCACGATGACGATGGCGATGGCGGCAAGGCAGAAAGCGATATAGGCTTCGAGCGTCATTGCATTCTCCCATTCAGAGGCAAAGCAAGCCATAGACGAGAGCCGGCTTGCAAGAGGATTCTGGACAGGCCGCGCCACCTACCCTAGGTTCGGCCCACTGCCTGGTGCCCATGTATCCACATGGGAGAATCGGAAACACGGTGCGACACCGTGGCGTGCCCAACGCTGTAAGGGGGATTTTTCCGGCCGATCATGGTCTTATCGCCATGATCGCAAGGCCACTGGTTCACACCGGGAAGGCGCCGGAAGAAGACGAACCCAAGCCAGAAGACCGGCCCGGCAGGAAGACCTTTCGCATGGTCAGGCGAGAAGTTGTGATGCAGCGCAAGGGGAACAGCGATGCAGGCCGAAGCCAATGCACCGACCGCCACCGATTTCGATGAACATGCTCGTGACGCCGTCTATCGCGCCATCTTCACCCGCCGCGATATCCGCTCGTCTTTCCTCGCCCGCCCGATCCCTGACGAGGTCCTGGCCCGCCTGTTGCGGGCTGCCCACCATGCGCCCTCCGTCGGCTTCATGCAGCCGTGGAATTTCATCGTCATCCGCGACATCGCGCGCAAGGCCCGAATACGCGATCTCGTCCTGAAAGCGCGCCGCGAGGAGGTCCGGCATATCGA
>VAZZ01000177.1 GCA_005884715.1 Alphaproteobacteria bacterium
TGCTCACCTTGACCGGCTGGCTGATCAGCTTCGAGGTTTTTTCACCAGGCAGCTTGTAGCGGATCTTCACGAAACCAAATTCATCCGCGCCGGTCACTGCAGCGGAATTCTGCGCGCCGTAGCGCAATTCGTCATTGAGCTTCGCCTTCGATGCTTTGGGCGTGATCTCATAGATCGCCGTCACAGTATGGCCGGAGCCGATATCCCCGGCATCGACCTTGTCATTATTGAAATCCTCGCGCTTCAGCATCCGTGTCTCATAGCCGATGAGTCTGTATTCTGACACGGTATCGGGATTGAACTCGACCTGGATCTTGACGTCCTGCGCGATGGTGAAGAGCGTCGAACTCACCTCATCGACCAGCACCTTGCGCGCCTCGTTCAGCGTATCGATATAGGCGGCATTGCCATTGCCGTTCTGCGCCAGCGTCTGCATCATCTCGTCATTGTAATTGCCGCGTCCGAAGCCCAGAACCGAAAGCGTTATGCCGGTGTCGCGCTTGCGCTCGATAAAACTCTTGAGTTCCTCCGGATCGGTGATGCCGACATTGAAATCGCCGTCGGTCGCGAGAATGACGCGGTTGATACCGGTCTCATCGAAGCTCTGCTCGGCCAGCTGATAGGCCTGGCGGATGCCTTCGGCGCCAGCCGTCGATCCGCCGGCCATCAGCCGGTCGAGCGACCCGATGATCTTGGCCTTGTCCTTGGCTTTCGTCGGCTCGAGCACCGTGCCTGCACTGCCGGCATAGGTCACGATCGACACCGTATCTTCCGGGCCCAAAGTCTCGACCAGCATCTTCATCGCATTTTGCAGCATGGGCAGCTTGTCAGGCGAATCCATCGAGCCGGACGTGTCGATCAGGAAGACCAGGTTGGATTTGGGCTTTTCCTGGCCGTTGAGAGAAAAGCCCTTGATGGCGATATGCATGAGCCTGGTATCGGCATTCCACGGCGTCGGGAAGACCGAAACATTCGCCTTGAAAGGCACTGCTCTGTCGGCGGGCCCTGCATAGTCATAGGGAAAGTAGTTGATCATCTCTTCGACACGCACCGCATCCTTCTGCGGCAGGACATTCTGGTTGAGCGAGCCGCGCACGAAACTGTAAGAGGATGTGTCCACGTCGATCGAGAAGGTCGAGACCGGCTCGTCCCTGGCGATCTTCACCGGGTTGGTCTGGATATCGGTGAACTTGTCGCGGCCCTGATCCTGATAATAGATTTGCCGTTCATCGGCGGGCGCGGTCACGGCAAAGCTACTGGGTGCCTTTTGCAAATAACCGCTCACTGCATCCGACTCTGCCGTCACCTTGGGAGCGGAAAAAGCCGGCTCGATCTCCTCATCTTTCAGCGCTTCATTCTCGCCGGCAGCCTGCCTGGCCGCCGTTTTTGCCGGTTCATCCTTTTTCTCAAGCGTAGTCGGCTCGGGTATCGTGCTGCTTTCCTGGTCCAGGCTAGGAGTGGAAGGCAGGGTCGGCGCCTCGCGCAACAGCCCGCTATTGACCGCCACCAGCGTGATGACGGCAAGGCTCGCACCGGCCATCAGGCCGTGACTCAATTTCAATCCATGCATCTTGGTGCTCCCGCGAATGAGACCCCTCACCCGCTCGATAAGACGCAAGCCCCGCGCCGTTCCTTGGGAGCGCTTCGAAAAAATCTTGTCATAGCGGGCAAGCGCCGCTTCGATACCGGCCGCCTTTGCGGCCGGGCGCGGCCTGATGTCCTTTTCGGCGCGGAATTGCGCTTTCAACTGGTCCAGTTCGTCAGTCATTCTCCGCCCTCGCCATCAGGGACAGGTGCTTGCGCACTTCATGCATCCGCCAGGATATGGTCGCCTCCTTGACCCCCAGCACCTCACCGGCCTCGGCATGGCTCAGATCCTCGGCGAGAACCAGCAGCGCCGTCACCTTGAGGTCGGGTTTCAGCCGGTCGATCGCCTGATAGAGCCATTTGAGACGCCGGTCGCTATCGGCCCAGTCGGCGTTGCGTTCGGCATCCACCTCGACAAAGGCGGCTTCGATCCGGCTGAGGCTCTTCTGCCGCCGCAGAAGATCCCGGCAGTGATTGAGAGCAATCTGATAGGCCCAGGTTGAAAACCGGCTCCTGCCGCTAAAGCTCATGATCTTCCGTGCCAGGGCTATCGCCATCTCTTGCGCGGCGTCCTCGGCCTCAGTCCTGTTACCCAGGAAGCGGTAGGCGACCCGGTAAAGCATGGTGTAATGCCGTTCCAGCAATTGCTGGAACGCGGCGCGGTCGCCGTCCTGCGCCAGGCGGACGAGATCGAGGTCGTTCGCACTCATGTGTCGGGATGTTTGACGCAAGCCGGTGGCAAAAGCTTGGATGGGGCGTGAAATATTTTTGAAGGGAATCTTTCCCGCCCCCATCTCGCGCTCCCCGGCCAAATCTGTTAGACCGCCCGTGAAAATCGGAAAGAGCAGTAAACAGGCATGATTCCGCGTTATACCCGACCCGAAATGGCCGCCATTTGGGAGCCCCAGACCCGTTTCCGCATCTGGTTCGAGATCGAGGCCCATGCGGCCGATGCCATGGCCGATCTCGGCATCATCCCCAAAAAGGCGGCGGAAACCATCTGGGCCAAGGGCAAGGACGCCGTCTTTGACGTCGCCCGCATCGATGCTATCGAACGCGAGACCAGGCATGACGTCATCGCCTTCCTGACCCACCTGGCCGAGATCGTCGGCCCCGACGCCCGTTTCGTACATCAGGGCATGACCTCGTCTGACGTGCTCGACACCTGTCTCAATGTCCAATTGTGCCGCGCCGCCGATCTGCTTATCGCCGATCTCGATGATCTGCTCGAAGCTCTCGAGCGCCGGGCCAAGGAGCACAGGAATACGCTCACCATCGGCAGAAGCCATGGCATCCATGCGGAGCCGACGACCTTCGGGATAAAGCTCGCTTTTGCCTATGCCGAATTCATGCGCGCCAAGGAGCGTCTGGCTTTCGCCCGCATGGAAGTGGCGACTTGCGCCATTTCGGGCGCCGTCGGTACCTTCGCCAATATCGACCCCAAGGTCGAGGAGCATGTCGCGAAGAAGATGGGGCTGACACCCGAACCGGTCTCGACGCAAGTCATCCCGCGCGACCGGCACGCGATGTTCTTTTCGGTCCTTGCCGTGGTCGCGAGTTCGCTCGAGCGGCTGGCGACCGAAATCCGCCACCTGCAGCGCACCGAGGTCCTGGAAGTAGAAGAGTTCTTCTCGCCCGGCCAGAAGGGCTCGTCCGCCATGCCGCATAAGCGC
>VAZZ01000178.1 GCA_005884715.1 Alphaproteobacteria bacterium
AAGGCGAGATCGCCTATGCCGCGGCCTTCCTCGATTGGTTCGCGGCTGAGGGCGAGCGGTCCTATGGCGAGACGATCCCGAGCCACCTGCCAGGCAGCCGTCTCAGCGTCCACATGCAGCCGGTCGGCGTGACCGCGGCCATAACCCCGTGGAATTTTCCGAGCGCCATGATCACCCGCAAGGCCGGGGCCGCACTGGCTGCAGGCTGCGTCATGGTGGTGAAGCCCGCACCCGAGACGCCGCTCTCGGCCCTTGCACTGGCGAAGCTCGCCGACGAAGCGGGTGTTCCCTCAGGCGTGCTTCAAGTTATCACAGGCGAAGCGGCACCCCTCGCCAAGCGGCTGCTCGATCATGCCGATATACGGGCTTTCTCTTTCACCGGATCGACAGAAGTTGGGCGGCTTTTGCTGGCGCAATCGGCGCACACCATAAAAAAGGCATCGCTCGAGCTCGGCGGTCACGCCCCTTTTGTCCTGTTCGATGATGCGAAACTCGACCACGCGGTAACGGGTTGCATAGGCGCCAAATTCGCGACATCAGGCCAGGACTGCCTTGCGGCGAACCGCATCTATGTGCAGCGCCCAGTCTATGAGGGTTTCGTGAAAGCCTTTGGCGAGGCGACGGCGCGTCTGAAAGTGGGGCATGGCCTCAAGCCCGATGTCGATATCGGTCCGATGACCAGAGCCTCCGTCGCCGAGAAATGCCGCCAGCAGATATCGCAGGCCTTGTCCGCCGGCGCACGGCTCATCACTGGGGGGCAGGACAGCCCGCTCGGTGGAAATTTCGTGACGCCGACGGTGCTCGCCGACGTTACGGACGACATGCTGATCGCGCGCGAGGAAACCTTCGGTCCGGTCGCCGCCATCCTGCCCTTCGATAATGAAGCGGAAGTGATCCGGCGCGCCAATGCCACCGAGATGGGGCTTGCGGCCTATGTCTATACCAGCGACCTCGGCCGGGCGATGCGCGTCAGCGATCGCCTCGAATACGGCATGGTCGCGGTCAACACGCCCAAATTCACCGGCGCGCCGATACCTTTCGGCGGTTGGAAGCAATCGGGGCTCGGACGCGAGGGCTCGCGCCACGGGATCGCTGAATATCTCGAACCCAAATATGTCTGCTTCGGCAATCTCGCGGCCTGATCTAGGAGAGTTCAATGACCATTAATGTCGAGGAGATCAGCGCTCTCGACCGCGCCAGTGTCCTCCACCCCTTCACCCAGCTGAAGGATTTCGCCACCGGCAAGGCGGGCGATCCGACTATCGTCGAGACCGGCAAGGGCATTCGCATCAAGGATGCAATGGGGCGGGAATATATCGACGGCTTTGCCGGTCTCTATTGCGTCAATATCGGCTATGGCCGCAACGAAGTCGCCGAGGCGATATCCCGCCAGGCCTTCAGGCTCGCCTATTATCACTCCTATGCCGCACATACGACGGATGAACTGGCGACCCTGTCGGCGCGGCTCGTCAGGATGGCGCCCGGCAGGATGAGCAAGGTCTTCTATGGCATGTCGGGATCCGATGCCAATGAGACGCAGGCCAAGCTTGTCTGGTACTACAACAATCTTCGCGGGCTGCCGAAGAAGAAGAAAATCATCTCGCGCCAGCGCGGCTATCACGGCTGCAGCGTCGTATCCGGCTCGATGACTGGCATGTCCTTCTATCATGATCATATGGACCTGCCGCTGCCCGGCATCCTGCATACCGGCACGCCGCACCATTATTGGGGAGCGGAACCGGGCGAGACCGAGCGCGATTTTTCCGCCCGCCGTGCGGCGGAACTCAATGCTCTCATTGAGCGTGAGGGCCCGGACACGGTCGGCGCTTTCATTGGCGAACCGGTGCTGGGCACGGGCGGCATCACGCCGCCGCCCGAAGGCTATTGGGCGGCAATCCAGGCGGTGCTGAAGAAGCACGACGTGCTGCTCATCGCTGATGAGGTCATCACCGGATTCGGCCGGACAGGGTCCATGTTCGGCTCGCATCACTATGCCATCGAACCCGATCTCATCACCGTGGCGAAGGGGCTCACCTCTGCCTATTTCCCGCTCTCCGGCGCTATCGTCGGCGAGAAGGTCTTTAAAGTGATCGAGGAAGCAGCCGACCGCATCGGCAGCTTCTCGCATGGTTATACCTATTCCGGCCATCCGATTGGCGCCGCCGCGGCCAATGCGGTGATCGAAGGAAAGTGGGAGGCCACTTCCACGAGCGTCTCCAGGCGGCCTTCGCCCAGCTGCCGATCGTCGGCGAGGTGCGCGGTGTGGGTCTTCTGGGCGCCATCGAGTTCGTCGCGGACCGTGAGAAGAAAACCCGTTTCGATGCGGGCCTGAAGGTCGGCGTCCGCATTTCCAAGGCGGCACGTGATCGGGGCCTCATTGCGCGTGCCATGCCGCATGGCGATATTCTGGGTTTCGCGCCGCCGCTCGTCACCACGCAGGGCGAAATCGATGAGATCATCGGCATTGCCGAGGGGGCGGTTCGCCAGGTGATGGATGAGCTGACCCGCGAAGGCGCAATCTGACTCTCCCGTCGCCCATTGCCAGGCTCAGGAAGAATGTGCAGTTCAGGGACCGACGTCAGCGCCACCGTAAGGATTCAAGCTAGTCGAATTTCGCGAGGAAAGTCTCGACCGCCTTCCAATATTCATCCGATTTTCCCTGTGGCTGCAGCAGGGCGCTTGATCCATGCACGCCGAAGCGCTCAGGGACAAATTGTATCTTGTCGGATGATGCCAACGCCTTGAAGATCATATATTCACCGGGTGAGAAAGCCATGACACCCGCCACATCATGGCTCTTAGCGGCCAGCACGATGACGAGGGAGGCCGAATAGCTCGATCCCCAGGCGATGATCTTGGATTTGGGATGCTTGGCGCGGGCCCATTCGAGCGCCGCTTCGAGATCTGGCAAAGCGTCGGTATAGGTCCAGAACGCCTTCGATTCCTTTGCCGTGCGATTCTCCTCTCCGCCATAATTGCCGCCCGAGCGCTGGTCGATCGCCAGGACCGAGAATCCCAATTTGACGAGACGCGGTGCGATCTCACGATATTCGAGGCGATTGTAATTCGCCTGATGGAAAGCGAGGATGATGGGCCGCGCCGCATCGTCCGCAGC
>VAZZ01000180.1 GCA_005884715.1 Alphaproteobacteria bacterium
CTCTTCTATTCCTTTGCGCATTTCCAGGCTGGGCGATATGCCGAGGCTGCGGCAGCGGCCGAGCGGGCCATACAGCTCCGCCCCGAGCATCCGGCGCTCTATATCATGGCCGCATCGTCCTATGGAAATGCGGGCGAGATCGACAAATCGAAGGAAATGCTGGCTCGGCTGTCGACGCTCGTCCCGGTAATCTCGGCGGGGGCCATCGCCGAGACTTTTCCCTACAATAGGCAGGAGGATCGGGCCCGGCTTGTTGCCGGCCTGCGCGCCGGCGGGCTCTCGGGCTAATCAGCCCGCTTCGGCGAGCAGTTCCGCAGTTTCGAGATCGACCGAGACGAGCTGCGACACGCCGCGCTCCATCATGGTGACGCCGAACAGGCGATGCATGCGCGCCATGGTGAGAGGGTGGTGCGTGATGATGAGGAAGCGCGTTTCGGTGCGCTCCAGCATCGCTTCCAGGAGATTGCAGTGAGGAACACCGCGAAGATGAGCGACAGCGCCGTCAGCGTCTGCTCGCCGCCTGAGAGCAGCGACAGCACAGTCGGCTTCTTGCCTGGCGGATGGGCCATGATCTCGAGACCCGCTTCCAGCGGGTCTTCCGATTCGATGAGCTGCAACTCGGCCTTGCCGCCGCCGAACAGGGTCGTGAACAGCTGGCCGAAATTCTCATTCACCGTGCCGAAGGCATCGAGCAGGCGCTGACGGCCTTCGCGGTTGAGGCTCTGGATGCCGCCGCGCAATTTGGCGATGGCATGCACCACATCGTCGCGCTCCTTGGTCAGGCCTTCGAGCTGCTTGGCCACTTCGTCCTCGCAAGTTTGCGCTCGACTTCATCGAGCGGCGGCATCTTGCCGTCCTCAAGCCCAGCATTCTGGAGGATCTCCTGCGGGGCGCAATGCAGCGCCTCGGCGATACGCCGCTCGGCTTCGGCATGGCGCTCGCGCGATGATTCGAGCCGCGCCTCGAGTCGCGCATGCTCCTCGCGCGAGGTCGAGGCCTGGTCATGTGCCGCGCGCAGCGCCTGGTCGGCGGCGCGCACATCGTTCTCGGCCTCGGCCAGGGCATCGGCCGCGGCCTTGCGCTCGCTTTCGGCTTCCTGAAGCGTGTTCATCAGCTTGAGCCGCCTGTCGGCGAAAAGCTGCGGCAGGTCGGCCATTTCGGCGAGCGATGCGCGGGTCTCGTCGGCCCGCCTGGTCAGCGCCTCGATCTGGGTCGTGGCCCGCTTCGCCCGTTCCTGCTACTGCGACTGTTCGGCGAGGATTGCCTTGCGCCGGTCGGCGCGGTTTTGCGCTTCGCGTTCGACGCCGTCATGGCGCGCGCGTGCTTCGGCATAGACGGCGCGCTCGCGATTGACGTGATCGCGCAATCCGGCGATTTCCTCGACGAGCCCGTCAAGCGCCGGCAGTTCGGCGAATTCGGTCTCGGCCGCGGCGAGACGCGACTGCGCTTCGGCGAGGCTCGCTTCGGCGCGGCGCTTGGCTTCATCGAGGGCGCCCGTCTGCTGCAGGCGCTCGGCGACTTGCCGCTCGTGCTGGCTGAGCGCGCGGCGCGCGACCTCCAGCGCTGATGTGGCGGCCCGCCAGGCTTCGCGGTGATCGCGCTCGGCGCGGATCGATGTCTCGACCGCTCCACGCGCCTCATCGAACAGCGACTTGGCTCGCTCCATGCGCTGCTGGGCTTCCGCCATTTCGGCTTCGAGCGCCACCAGGCGATTGCGTTCGGCAAGGCGTTTGGCGGCAGCACTTGGCGCATCGGCCGCGGCAGTAAAGCCGTCCCAGCGCCACACATCGCCCTCGATGCTGACGAGGCGCTGGCCCGGCTGCAATTCGCTCTGCAATGCCTGGCCGAGATTGCGGCTGACAATGCCGATATGGGCAAGGCGCCGCGCCAAAGCGGGGGGCGCATCGACGAAGTGGGTCAGGGGCAGGGCGCCATCGGGCAATGGCACCATCTGGGCCAGCGGCGGCAGGCCGCGCCAATGCACAGGGGCTGCCTCATCGGCGGACGCATCGATGTCTTCGCCGAGCGCAGCACCGAGGGCTGTCTCATAGCCGCGTTGCACTTTGAGCGCATCGACCAAAGGCGGCCACAAGTCGCCGTCATTGGCGCGCAGGAGATTGCTCAGCGTGCGCACTTCCGTCGCAAGCCTTTCCGAAGCGCGTCGCGTGTCTTCGAAGACTTGCCGGCTTTCGGTCTCGCTGTGGCGCGCCTGGCGCAATTGCGCTTCGGCATCCGTGCTCGATTGCTCCGCTTCGGCGACCACCATGAGGGCGGTCTCGACTGCTTGCGCCAGCCTTTCACCTTCCGAGGGCGGCGCCAACTGCGCCATAAGCGCCTGGAAACGCTGGGCTGTTTCCTGGGCGTCGCGTTCGAAGCGGCCGATGCGCTGGCGCTGCTCGGCGATGACGCGCTCAGCCGCATTGCGCTTGGCGGTGAGATCGGAGAGGCGCATATTCGCCTGGTCGAGCGCTTCCTGCGCGCGGGCGAGAGCGTCGGCTGCCTCCTGGAGCTTGAGCGCCGCCTCGGCGCGATGCTGGGCATCGCTTTCCTGGGCGAGGCGCAGTTCCGCATCTTCGCTGGCGAGTCGTTCGAGGACGCCCGAAGTGTCGCGGATCGTCTCTTCCTCGCGGCCGAGATCGGCGACCGCCTGGACGAGCCGGGCATCGAATTCCTTGCGCCTCGCCTCGGCGCGTTTTTCTTCCTCCTCGAGACTGGAGCGCTCGATGGTAAGCCGCTGCAGCACGGCGGCGCGTAACGTCTCATGTTCGCGAAGCGCCGGCAGCTTGTCACCCAGTTCGTCTCGATGGCGCAGGGCTTCCGATGCCACTTTCGTATGTTCGGCGAGGATGCGTGTCGCTTCATCGAGCGCCCTCGCGTCGCGTTCGGCGTGATCGACAGCGTCTTTCCAGGCGAGGTAATGGCCGGTCGCCTCGAGCCTGCGGATCTCAGCGGAGAGCGATTTGTATTTCGCCGCCTGGCGGGCCTGGCGTTTGAGGCTCGACAATTGCGCCTGCAACTGACCGATGACATCTTCGAGGCGCGCCACATTCTGCTCGGCTGCCTTGAGCTTGAGCTCGGCTTCGTGCCGACGCGTATGGAGGCCGGTGATGCCGGCCGCCTCTTCGAGAATCAACCGCCGCGCCTGCGGCTTGGCATTGATGATCTCACCGATCTGGCCCTGCCGCACCAGAGCCGGCGAGCGCGCACCGGTCGAGACATCGGCGAACAGCAACTGCACGTCGCGCGCCCTGACATCGCGGCCATTGATGCGATATGTCGTTGAACTGTGGCGGTGCGGTGCGCTCGGTATTCTCGAGCGTGACCAGCACTTCCGCCATGTTGCGCGCCGGACGCTGCGCCGTGCCGGAGAAGATGACATCGTCCATACCGGAGGCGCGCATGCTCTTGTAGGAGCTTTCGCCCATCACCCAGCGTAGCGCTTCGAGCAGGTTGGATTTGCCGCAGCCATTGGGGCCGACGACCCCGGTCAGTCCCTTTTCGATGACCAGTTCCGTCGGTTCGACGAACGACTTGAAGCCCGAGAGCCTGAGTCGCGAGAACTTCATAACCCCACCCCTTGCAGTCCAAGAAACGGAAGCGGACGTACTCGCCTAAAGCAGCGGATCGATCTTCTTCCGGAACTCCTCGATTGATGTTTCACCCTTGAGCAACTCGCCATTGATGAAGAAGGTCGGAATGGAATCCACCCCGAAGTCCTTGTCCGCCTGGTCGCGCACCGCAAGAATGCCCTTGGCGACGGCCTCGTTTTTGAGGCAGGCATCGAAGCTTTCCTTGGTGAAGCCGGCGAGCTGAGCGATTTTCCGAAGACCCTCGAGCGGCGCTTCGAGCCAGGTGTCCTGTTGCATGAAGAACATGTCGATCAGCGGGAAATATTTTTCCTTGGGCGCGCAGCGCGCCAGCATGAAGGCGGCGAGCGCCGGCTGATTGTGCGGGAACTCGCGGAAGATGAAGCGGATCTTGCCGGTGTCGATATAGTCCTTCTTCAGATCCGGAAACGTCGTCTTGTAGAAATTGGCGCAATGGGGGCACGATGCCGAAGCATATTCGACGACGGTGACCTTGGCGGTCTCGGGCCCCATGGTCATGTCGCCCTCGGCCGGCGGGGCATAGAGGGCGGCGATATCGACGGCGGCATGGCCCTTCGAGGCAAGGCTGGTCGTGGCGGCCAGCGTGGCGGCCCCGAGAATCAGTTGGCGGCGATCTAGGTTCATATTGGCTCCTGACTACAAGATATTGGAGGTCATGACCAAGGGGTCATTTTGACTGTGGAGAACGGGGTGTTAGTATTCCTTTGCCCAGCCGTCGCAACGCCGCCTTGAGGTCGGGATCGGCCACCGCCTCGAGACGGGCTTCGAGCGCCTTCGCTTGGTCCGGACCAAGGTCTCCAGGAGCCGGGCGTGCCGTCTTCGTCTCGCTGATCGTCCCCTGCATGATCTTGACGGAGGTAATGGCGCAATAGCCGTAGAAACTGTTGATCCGGTCGATGATCTGGGGCGTTTGGTGCTGGAGATCGAGGCCGCGGCCGGGAACCACCCGGATCACCAGGGTTCCGCCCTGCTTGCGCTCCCCCGCGCCGGCGCGGGGCCATTTGATCCGCTCGGGCTCGCTCCATTGCGCGAGCGTCTCGCCGACGATTGCCGGCCATTGCGTAATGAGATCGGCATAGGCAAAACCATAGCGGGCAAAGGCGGCACGCGTCAGGACGCGGAAGTCTTTGTCGAGCGTTTGCATAAGAGGGATCATGTCGCCGCGAACCATGGCGGAACAAGGGCTTTCACTGAAGCGTGATGCGATAACGCACAGGCTTTTGGCCTGGTATGACCGTCACCGCCGCGATCTGCCCTGGCGGGCAAGACCCGGCGAGGTGCCCGATCCGTATCATGTCTGGCTGTCGGAGATCATGCTCCAGCAGACGACGGTAGCAACGGTCGGCATCTATTACCGGAAATGCATAGACCTGTGGCCGACGGTCGAAGCGCTGGCGGCGGCGCCGCGCGAAGAGGTTCTGAAGGCCTGGGCGGGGCTCGGCTATTATGCCCGCGCCCGCAATCTCCATGCCTGCGCCAAGGCCGTGGCGGAGAAATTCGCCGGCCGGTTCCCCGATAGCGAGGAGGCTTTAAGCGCCCTCCCAGGCATCGGCCCCTATACCGCGGGCGCCATCGCCGCGATCGCCTTTGACCGGCAGGCCGCCGCTGTTGACGGTAATGTCGAGCGGGTCATGGCGAGGGTTCATGCAATCGAAACCCCCTTGCCCGGCGCCAAGCCTGAAATCCGCCAGCGGACGCGCGACCTGGTTCCTCAGAAACGCGCCGGTGATTTTGCCCAGGCGCTGATGGATCTGGGCGCCACCATCTGCACGCCGAAGCGGCCCAACTGCATGATTTGTCCGTGGACGGAAGATTGCGCCGGAAGGCTGACCGGCATCGCCGATGCATTGCCGCGCCGGAAGGTCAAGGCGGAGCGTCCGCGCCGCAAGGGCATTGCCTTCTGGGTCGACCGCGAGGATGGCATGGTGCTGCTGCGCGAACGCCCCGACAAGGGCCTGCTCGGCGGCATGATGGAAATCCCATCGACGAGCTGGACTGTCAAAGGTTCATCGCGTCCGGAAGCCGAAGCGCCCCTCAGGGCCGCATGGCGCAGGACCGATAAGAAGATTGAGCACACTTTCACCCATTTCCACCTCGAGCTCGATATCTGGTCAGCATGCGTTCCGGTGAATACGGAAATCCCGAATCGGGCGGCGCGCTGGGTGATGAAGCGCGATCTCGGCAGCGAGGCGCTGCCGAGCGTCATGCGCAAGATCGTTGCTGCGATGGTCGGCTGAACTACTCGGAAGGTCCCATTTCCTGGCGCATCTGCTGGCGCAGGAGATCAATCGGGATGAAGGCCTTGCCCTTGCGCAAATGCCAGAAAGTCCAGCCATTGCAGGCTTCCGCCCCTTGCACGTGAGCGCCGATCTTGTGGATCGAGCCCGAGGCGTCGCGGCAGGCGATCGAGCCGTCGGCCCTGACCTTGGCGGCGATGCGCTGGGCCGGATCGTAGAGCGTGTCGCCGGCCTTGACGAGGCCGCGTTCGATCAGCGAACCGAACGGGATGCGCGGTTCCGCGCGCTTGCTGGTCGAGACCTTCAGCGCTTCCCGCGGCAGGACTTCCGCCTCTGCGATCCTGAGCTTTGCCGCCTTGGCATAGGTCCTTTCGCGTTCGATGCCGATGAAATGCCGGCCGAGCTGCTTGGCGACGACGCCGGTGGTGCCGGATCCGAAGAACGGATCGAGGATGAGGTCGCCCGGATTGGACGATGACAGCAGGACGCGCCTGAGCAGCGCTTCGGGCTTCTGCGTTGGATGTAGCTTGTCGCCCTTGCCGTCCTTCAGGCGCTCGCCGCCAGAGCAGATCGGCAGGAGCCAGTCGGAGCGCATCTGCAGCTCCTCATTGAGAGCCTTCATCGCATCATAGTTGAACGTGTAGCGCGATGCCTGATCGCGGCCGGCCCAGATCAGCGTCTCATGCGCGTTGGTGAATCGCCGCCCGCGAAAATTCGGCATCGGATTGGTCTTGCGCCAGATCACGTCATTGAGGATCCAAAAGCCCAGATCCTGCAGGAGCGCGCCGACCCGGAAGATATTGTGATAGGATCCGATCACCCACAAAGCGCCATTGGGCTTGAGGACGCGCCGGCACTCCCTCAGCCAGGTGCGCGTGAAGGCGTCATAATCAGCGAACGACTCAAATTTGTCCCAGTCGTCATCGACCGCAGCGACCTTGCTTTGATCGGGCCGGTGCAGGTCGCCATTGAGCTGGAGATTATAGGGTGGATCGGCGAAGATGAGATCGACCGATGCGGCCGGAACCTTGCCCATTTGCTCGAGGCAGTCGCCGATCAGCACGGTATCGTAAAGCGGCTTAAGATCAGGCCGCGCCTCGAACCCCATGGAACACCCCAACGCAAACGCAATGAACTCACGAATCCTTTATGAATCAAAGGGATTCGCGGGTGAATCGCCAACTGGGGAAATGGTTAACAGGCTCGCAGCAGCAGGCTTTCCGGATGATGCGCAAAGCAAAGCGCTAGCCGGCAGCACTTTCGTAAAGAATGCGGATGGGTTCGAAGGAACGGCGATGATGCGCCGAAGGTCCAAGCCGACCGAGGGCATCCTGATGTTCGGGTGTTCCATAACCTTTGTGCTGGGCGAAGCCATAGCCCGGACATTGCCGGTCGAGGTCGATCATCATCCGATCGCGCGTGACTTTGGCGACGATCGATGCCGCCGCGATCGACAGACACTGGCCGTCGCCTTCGATGATCGTTTCGGTGAGGCAGGCAAGCCTAGGCGCGCGGTTGCCATCGATGAGAGCGAGCAGCGGCACGCGCTTGAGTGCTGCGACCGCCTGTATCATCGCCGCAAAAGTGGCTTGCAGGATATTGTCGCGATCGATCACGCTGACATCGGCCATGCCGACGCCGACTTCAGCGACCCTGAGAATGACAGCGTAGAGTTCTTCGCGCTTCTCGGGCGTGAGCTTCTTCGAATCATTGACGCCTGAAGGCAGGGTATCAGGATCGAGGATCACCGCGGCGGCGACGACCGGGCCCGCCCAGGGTCCGCGTCCGGCCTCATCGACGCCTGCGACGCAGGGGAAGCCGCGCACAAAGGCTGCACGCTCGAAATCGAAATGCGGAAGATCCGAATAGTCAAGGCTCATGCCGCCAGTCTGGCCGCTTCAGCCCTGCTTCGTCAATTATCGGAATGCTTCAAACGATCGGATTTGCACAACTTCGTCATTTCATCGGCCAGGCGGAGAAGATCGCATTGAGTTCACCATGCGGCGTGGCGGCCTCGGTGAAGCTGAAC
>VAZZ01000181.1 GCA_005884715.1 Alphaproteobacteria bacterium
GTAAGGGCGCGCTGACGCGGGTAGTGATGCGCCCGCCCCATAGAAGCCGGTCATCCGTTATGAGCCGGTAATAATCCCCTGCCCGGCGCATATCGCCGATGCCGCAGCGCGTCCGGATCGCATCCTGTTTCAGGGGCTCGGTCACCGCGACATAGGTGGCGACCGGCAGGACCGCCCGACATGACAGGTCATGGATCCGCCGGTCGAGCGATGAGACGCAGTGAACGACATGCTGGGCGTGGACTTCCGCATGCGCGGTGCGCACAATGAAACCCGAACCGGCTTCGCGCACACTGAGTGCTGCCGCGTTTTCGTAGATCTTGACGCCGCCATGCCGGGCATCATCCGCCAGCGCTTGCGCATAGCGCAAAGGATGGATGATGAAACTGTGAGGATTTTTGAGGCTCTGGAAATAGCGCTCGGTATGCAGCAGAGCGCGGGTCTGCTCGGTCGAGAGCACTTCGAGCCCCTCGCCGAAATCGCGCAGCATCATCTCCTGCCGGCGCCGTGCCCCCGCTGGATCGTTGATTCGCTGCGCGACAATCCACCCATCGCCCATCCGGATCGAGGCATCGAGGCGGGCGATCTCGCGGCGTATATATTCGGTGCCATGCGCCGACAGCCGGTAGAGCGCCTGCGTATTCTTGAGGCCGACGCGCTCGATGATCTCCGCGATACCGGCAGCGAAGCCATTGCCGACAAAACCGCCATTGCGGCCCGATGCCGCCCAGGCGATCCGCTTGGTTTCGAGAAGCACGACGATCCTGCCGCGCCGCTGCAATTCCCTGGCCGTGGTTATCCCGGCAAGCCCGCCGCCGATGATACAGACATCGCAAGCATCGACGCCTCGCAGCGGGGCTGCGACCTCACGGGCCGGCGCCGTCGCCTCATACCAGGTCTGCGAAGACTTCACGCTCATAAGTCCCCCGAATCTCTGCTTCTGTCCGCCATTCTAGACGATTCTGGCCGGAGGATCATCGATGCGTTTCAAGACCAGCAGGGAGTTCAGGGACTGGCCGAATAAGGCCGTGACCGTCTTCGGCATGTCCGGCGTCGGCAAGACGACGCTCGCCGATCTGCTGCAGGACCGCGCCTGGTTTCACTATTCGGTCGATTACCGGATCGGCACCCGTTACATGGGCGAGCATATCGTCGACAATTTCAAGCGCGAAGCGATGCGCGTACCCTTCCTGCGCGATCTCCTGCGCTCGGATTCGATCTATATCTCCTCCAACATCACCTTCCAGAATCTGGAACCCCTGTCGACCTATCTCGGCAAGCCCGGCAACCCTGAAAAGCGCGGCATCGATTTTGCCGAATATAAGCGGCGTCAGGCCCAGCACCGTGAAGGCGAGATCAGCGCACTCAAGGACGTACCGGCCTTCATCGAACGCTCGCGCGAAATCTATGGCTATGGCCATTTCGTCTGCGATTCAGGCGGCAGCCTGTGCGAGGTGGTCGATCCTGAGGATTTCAGCGATCCGGTCCTCCAGTGCCTCGCCGACAATACGCTGCTTCTCTATATCGAGGGAACGCCCGCGCATGCCCGCATGCTGGTCGAGCGTTTCCGCAAAATGCCCAAACCGATGTATTATCAGCCGCGCTTTCTCGACGAGAAATGGGCCGAATACAAGAAGTCCAGGTGGATCACCGAGGATCGCGAGGTCGATCCCGATGGCTTCGCCATCTGGGGTTTGCAATTTCGGCTATTCGGTGAAGATGGAAGACGTGCCCAAGATCAAGACAGAAGAGGATTTTCTCGCTCTCGTATCGCGCGCGATCGACAAAAGCTGATCCATGCCTATCAAGATTCCAAACGATCTGCCGGCCAAGGCGACGCTCGAACAGGAAGGCGTCATGGTGATGAGCGAGGCGACCGCCGCCCGCCAGGACATCCGTCCCTTGCATATCGGCCTTCTCAATCTCATGCCGAACAAGATCCGGACCGAGACGCAATTTGCGCGGCTCGTCGGTGCGACGCCGCTCCAGGTCGAGCTTACCCTCGTCAAGATGACCAACCATGTGCCGAAGAACACGCCCAACGATCACATCATCGCTTTCTATCGCGATTGGGAGGATGTGAGGGCGCAGAAATTCGACGGCTTCATCGTGACCGGAGCCCCCATCGAGCTGCTCGATTTCACCGATGTCACCTATTGGGACGAATTGCAGCGCATCTTCGACTGGACGCAGACCCATGTCCATTCGAGCTTCCATATCTGCTGGGGCGCCCAGGCCAGTCTCAATCACTTCCACGGTGTTCCCAAGCATCCCCTTCCCCACAAGCTCTTCGGCGTCTACCGTCACAAGAATCTGGCGCCCGCCTCGCCCTATCTGCGCGGCTTCTCTGATGACTTCTCGATTCCGGTCTCGCGCTGGACGGAAGTGCGCCGCTCCGACATCCCGAAGGACCACGGGCTCGATATATTGATGGAGTCGGACGAGGCCGGCCTCTGCCTGATCGAGGACAAGCCGTATCGCTCGCTCTACATGTTCAATCATGTCGAATATGATACGGCCTCGCTCGGCGAGGAATATTGGCGTGACGTGAAAGCCAACAAGCCGATCGAACTGCCGAAGAACTATTATCCCGGCAACGATCCTCATGGCACACCTGAGAACAGGTGGCGCAGTCACGCCCATCTCCTGTTCGGCAACTGGATCAACGAGGTCTATCAATCGACGCCCTATTCGCTTGCCGATATCGGCAAGTGATTTGCAGCACTCTTCCCTTCTCCATGGGAAGCAGGACTGTCCGGGGAAAACCAAGCCAAGCAGCGAGCCTCTCCAACTTTCCCCCTCTCCCGTTGCGAAGCAATGGGAGAGGGTGCCCGAAGGGCGGGTGAGGGCTCTTTGTAGATCAGGGGGTAAGACGGTAGATTTGAGCCATGGCGATCACCGATCACAAGCGCCGCGATCAAGCCCGCCGGTTGCGCCGGAGCCAGACACCTGCCGAAGCACGGCTCTGGTCGGGACTCCGCGGGAGAGAAGGCTTCAGAACTACAAGTTCGCTCGTCAATGTCCGATCGGCCCATTCACTGTCGATTTTCTTTGCCGCGGCGCCCGCCTCATCGTCGAGGTCGATGGCGCGACGCATTCGCAAGATCAGGAGATTGCCTACGATCGGCGCCGTACCGTCTATCTGAAGGCGCAGGGCTTCAGGATTGTCCGTGTCATGAATGACGATGTTTATCGCAGGTTCGACGATGTGATGGACATGATCCTTCTTGCATTGGAAGGCAAGCTTCCAGAGGCGTGAAGGAGGGAAGAAAGAACCCTCATCCGGCCTTCGGCCACCTTCTCCCACGCGTGCCGCGCGGGAGAAGGGAAAAATTTGGAAATGCTGAGTCTCGTTGACGAGATTCAACGCGTATCGCTGCTTCTACAGGCATTTCACATCGTCCCATAAGCTTTCCCCGGACAGTCCTGCATGGGAAGAAGGAGGTGCCCACGAGCAAGCGTGGGAGGATGAGGGGATTGACTCTAACCGGATAACCGTCGCTCCCTTGTCACAAACGGGCTATAGTTCGTCCCGCCATGCTTCGCCTCATGCTGTTAAGGCACGCCAAATCGAGCTGGACCGATCCCGGCCGCGATGATCATGACCGCCCGCTCACTCCGCGCGGACAGAAGTCGGCCCCGCTGATTGGCCGCTTCATGCGTAATCAAAAGCTGGTACCTGAACTGGTGCTCTGCTCGCCGGCGCGTCGGGCGCGCGAGACATGGAAACTGGCCTCGGCGGAGCTCAGATCGGCGCCGCGCCTGCTGCTGGAGGACGCGCTTTATGATTTCGGCAATGGCGGGCGTATTCTCGATATGGTGCGTGCCAAGGCCGACACACAATCCTTCGATCGAGCGCCTGGCCCAGCGCCTTATCGGCAAGGGCGATGCGAAATTGCGCAAGCGTCTGGACAACAAATATCCAACTGGCGCACTGGCCGTAATCTCCTTTGATGCGGACGACTGGGACGATATCGAGGATGGCAAGGGCACCCTCGACTTCTTCGCCCGCCCGCGCGATCTGAAGAAGTAACCGGTAACTTAGTACTTGTGCCGGGGCCCCGCGCACCCCAACTATGGGCGCGAATTTGGGCCATGACGCATTGAAACGAATCTCTCTATTCGACAACGCCCGCATCGCGGCGGGTGGCCTAAAAGACTTTGCGTCTGGCCTCGCCACGCCAACCCTGCGTCTCGGCGTCACTGGTCTTGCCCGTTCCGGCAAGACCGTCTTCATTACTGCCATCGTCCATGCCTTGCTCAACCAGACAAGGCTGCCTTTGTTCGACGCGCAGGCGCAAGGGCGCATCACCCGCGCCTATCTTGAGCCGCAGCCCGACGATGACCTGCCGCGTTTCGCCTATGAGGACCATCTTGCTCACTTGACTGGCGGTGAACGTCAATGGCCGGAAAGCACCCGTCGCCTCAGCCAGCTCAGGCTGACGCTCGACTACACCCCGCGAGGCATCATCGCCCGCAATCTGGGGCGCGGCCGCCTGCATATCGATATCGTCGACTATCCGGGCGAATGGCTCCTCGATCTGCCGCTCCTCGGTCTCACTTATCAGCAATGGTCGGCTGAGACCGTGGCGGCGAGCCGCCTTGCGCCCCGCCGGGCCCTGGCGCGTGATTGGCACGCCATGCTTTCAACCCTTGATCCCATGGCTCCCGCCAATGAACAGGATGCAGTGAAAGCATCGCAGCTCTTCACCGCCTATCTGGCGCGCTGCCGCGGTAGTGATGCCTCGTTGTCGGCCTTGCCGCCGGGGCGCTTCCTGATGCCGGGCGATCTCGCCGGATCGCCGCTTCTCACTTTCGCGCCCCTCGATATCACCTCCGACGCCTCGTTCCCGCGCGGCTCGCTCACCGCTTTGATGGCTCGGCGCTATGACTCTTATGTCGCGAAGGTCGTGAAGCCCTTCTTCTTCGGCCAATTCGCCCGCCTCGACCGCCAGATCGTGCTTGTCGATGCCCTGAGCGCGCTCAATGCCGGGCCCGATGCGATGCGCGATCTGCAGCGCGCGCTGAGCGATGTGCTCTCGGCCTTCCGCCATGGCGCTAATTCATGGGCCTCAGCGCTCGTCGGTCGCCGCATCGAGCGCATCGTCTTTGCCGCCGCCAAGGCCGATCTCGTCCATCACACGAGCCATGACCGGCTGGAAGCGATCCTCAATCTCATCGTCAAGGATGCCTCGGCCCGCGCCGAATATTCCGGCGCCGATATCGATATTGCAGCGCTTGCCGCGATCCGTGCGACACGCGAGGCGACGGTCAGGCAGAAAGGCGAGGACCTCGCCTGCATCGCCGGCATTCCGCAAAAAGGCGAGACGATCGGGAGTGCCACATTCGACGGTGAGACCGAAGCCGCGATCTTCCCCGGCGACCTTCCGGCCAATCCCGAAGAGGCCCTGCGGGACGGCCTCGAAGGAGCGCTTCATTTCGTGAAATTCCGTCCGCCGTTGACAGTGGGAAAGAGCTTCCCGCAAATTCGCCTCGATCGCACGCTTGAATTTCTGTTGGGAGATCGCCTTTCGTGAATGATGATCACCGCAGGCCGCAGGCCTTTCGCATCGATCCGGCTGCTCGGCCGGACAAGGTGCGCCGACAGCCGCGTGCCGTCCCCACGAGCAAAATCAGGTTCGACGAGGAGCCCGAGGGCCAGGATATCGTCGTGGTACCACCTGCCGTTTTGCCCTCATCGCGCGGACTGAAATGGGGTTCGATCCTCATCTCAGCACTTTTCGGTCTGTTTGTTCTGTGGGCCGGCCTCTCGGCAACCAGCTTGATCGAGCAGCTCTTCGCACGCTCGGTCTATCTCGGCTGGCTGGGCGTTGGCCTTGCGGGCCTCGCCGGCCTTGCCGCACTTGCCATCATCATCCGTGAGATCTGGGGATTGCTCCGGCTTGACCGTATCGAGCATGTGCAGGCCGATGCGGCGCGCGCCCTCAATCATGACGACAATGCTGCCGCCAAGCGGGCGCTGAGCGCTCTCCAGAGTGTCTATCAGGGCCGCCATGACGCCGCCTGGGGCCTGAAGACCCTCGCCGAGCACGAGACTGAGGTGATGGACGCGAAGGACCGCATCAGGCTCGCCGATCGCGATCTAGTCAGCGCCTTTGACGGCGAGGCGCATCGTATCATCGCGCGCCGCAGCCGCCGCGTGACCATGCTCACTGCCGTAACGCCGGCGGCCGCCTTCGACATCCTCTTCGTCGCCGTCCAGAATCTGCGCATGCTGCGCGAGATTGCCACACTCTACGGCGGAAGGCCCTCGACGCTCTCGACATTCAGGCTCGCTCGCATGGTGATCGGCCATCTTGCCGTGACCGGCGGCCTCGCTCTTTCCGACAGCGTGATTCAGCATGTGGTCGGCAAGGGGCTGATCGGCCGGCTGTCGGCTCGTTTTGGCGAAGGAGCTGTCAATGGTATCCTGACCGCACGCATCGGCCTTGCCGCCGTGGATGTCTGCCGCCCTCTCCCGCAGGAGGCTGAAGCCAAGGAGACGCTGACAAGCCTGGTGCGCGAGCTGGCGAATTTCAGTAGCGAGAGAGTAAATGCCACCCCCTCGACTTGATTTGGCGATCCGGCGCAGCCACGACCTGCGCAACGCGCTGCACACCGTCATCCTGATTGGCGGGTCGGCCATTCTGCTCGCCCTCATCGCCCGGACCGTCTTCGGATGGACTGGCCTTGTCTGGGCGGCGATCTTCGGTGGTTTCGGCCTGTGGACGATGGGGCGCGTGTCGCCCAAGATGGTGCTCGGTCTCTACAAGGCACGCCCGCTGGCGCCGGATGAATTGCCCGATGTCCACCGCATCGTGCGTGAATTGGCGGCGCGCGCCGACCTGCCCTCCGTTCCGCAGCTCTATTATGTCGCGAGCAAGATGCTCAACGCCTTCGCCGTCGGCACGCGGCAGGATTCGGCTATTGCCGTGACCGACGGGCTGATGCGATCCATGACCATGCGCCAAGTCGCCGGCATCCTTGCCCATGAGAGATCGCATATCCGTTCCGGAGACCTGAAGGTGATGGCGATCGCAGATGTGCTGACGCGCATTACGAACTTCATGTCCATGCTGGGCCTGATCGGCATACCGGCCCTCTTTGGTGCCGGCATCGACATCCCCTGGCTCGGCATCCTGCTCTTGATCTTCGCGCCCACCATTGGCGGCCTGTTGCAGCTTGGCCTGTCGCGCACCCGCGAATACGACGCCGATCTCGATGGCGCTGCCTTGACTGGCGATCCGGCCGGGCTCGCCTCTGCTCTCGATACGCTCGAGCGCCGCCAGGGACGTGTATGGGAAGGCTTGTTCCCGGCGGGCCGCGTGCCGAGCCCCTCTTTGCTGCGCACCCATCCCGCGACCAAGGATCGCATCGCGCGGCTGCTCGCTCTGACCGGCGAAGCCGAACCACAGATCGTGGCCAGTGGTGCCAGACCCCAACCCGGCCCCTCGATCGTGCCGCCGATCCGCAATCCGCATATCCACTGGCGCCGCATGGGCATCTGGTACTAGGCCATGAACCCATAATCTCCCGGGCGGACGGCTCGCCACAGTCCGCTATGCCCCGATAGCGGCCAAATTCCGCAGCGCAGCGAAATGACAATGCACATGAGCGGACGCAAGCTACCAATTTTCAGAAGCTCGATCAAAAGAACTCGCTGACTCAAACGACGATTACTGATCGACACAAGGCCAGCAGGTCTCCTATTCGATCATGAAGCAGTCCCTTGCTGAGCCATTTTCTTCGCTTGAAGCTCAAGTACATCATAATCTATCGGGGTCTTACTTGACACATTGCGCATATATTGTTCCCGGGCCTTTACCATGAGAGTTGTCGCGTGATTGTACGGAGTGTCTATGCCGAGCTTCTGTCCCATTCTCACCACTGCTCCATTCAAAGCGTCGACTTCGGTTGGGCGCCCTTCCTCAATGTGTTGCAGCATAGATGGCTTGTTGAATTTGACCTTGCAAAAAGCCTTAATTGCCGCCGTCGGATTCTTTTCAGGCAAGGATATTCCATTCGCCTTCACGACAGCGAGCGCCTCTGCGATGACGTGACATTGCAACTCATCGGCGGCTGGTGTGCTGGAGATTTCCCCCACTCGCAAACCGGAAATTGCGCTAATCGCATTGATGGCACAATTGTGGACCCACTTTTCCCAGATATGGGCCGTGATATTGTCGACAGAAATCGAATTGAAATTGCTATTTTCGAAAATCCTAACAAGATTTGACAGCCGCTCGGTGCTTTCTCCAGTGATTTCGCCCAGCTAGGTTGGTCCAGCGTGAGTGTGTGTTACGTGGCCTGGCCCAGCGAGCGCCGCACTGTGGTAGCTTAAACCAGCGAGCACGCGGTTAGCGCCAATCGTATTCGACAGAATCTCGACATTACCGATCCCATTTTGAAGTGTGAGCGCAAAGCCGGACGGGGTCAGAACCCGGCGTGCCACTTCAGCTGCATGAGCCGTTCCATTTGTATCGGAAAGAACAAGCGCGATCTCGCAGGGCGCAATCTCTTCAATTTCGGCTGTTGCCGGAATCCTGATCGTAAGGTCTCCCGAGATGCCATCAATACGGAGGCCGTTTTGGCGAATTGCGTCGATATGTTGGCGCCAGCGATCATACAGCGTAACCTGCAAACCATTTTTCGCGAGTAGCGCCCCGTAAAGCGAACCCATGCGGCCTGCGCCGATAACGCACATATTCGACATATTCATCTCCAAACTTTCCTGAACTCAGACAGAGGTCACTTCGTCAAATATTTGAACTAATAAGTTGGACGCGGCCGGCATGCGGTTACATCAAGCGCAGGTGACTTGCCAGCAATCAAATCAGCGACGATACGTGCTGTGCCGTGCGCCAGCGTCCAGCCGAGATGGCCGTGACCAATATTATAGAAAAGATTCGTAAACCGCGATTGCCCGAGAATCGGAAGACCATTTGGTGTGACTGGCCTTAGGCAGCAGAATGGTTCCGGGTTCGAACGATCGAGGCATGCTTCAAGCTGTGGAAAGCGATCGAGAAAGCCAGCGATGAATGCGTCGGTGCGGCGACGCTGAGGTGCCCTATTGTAGCCTGCGATTTCTGCCAGCCCCGCCAGGCGCAACCGATTGGTTCCCAAGGGATTGAGTCCAAACAAGTTCTTTTCGTCTACAATTTGCAAATCAGGTGCGTCAGGCCAAGGATCGCGAGAAAGCGTCAAGCTATATCCCTTGACCGGGATTATTGGCAGCCGCACCCCGTGCGATTGCATGATGAGCGGAGCATCGGCGCCTGCGGCCAACACATAACGGTCAGCTGTAATCGAACCGGTCGAGGTGATGATCTTGGCGACACGGTTACCCTCCATTTCGACTCCTTCGATGGCTGAGGAAAATCGAAATTCCCCACCAGCCTCGCGAATTGTCTGGGACAGTACCTTGGCAAATTCGTAACAATCGCCGCCTTCTTCGTCGGGAACGAATATTCCGCCGGCCAATTTTTGCCGAGTCTCATCAAGAGCGGGCACCATTTTGATGCATTGTGCAGCGTCAAGCACTTTGAAGTCTATACCGAGCGGGATCTGCGGTTCCTGCGCCTTCGCAGACTCTTCGAAACTGTGTTGGTCGGCATAGATCTTCAAGCAGCCATTAGTCCGCTGAAAGTAATCTATATTGGCCTCATCGCGAACTTTTCGGAGAAGACCGAGGCTATAAAGTGCGAGGCTGAGGATGTGTTTGGTGTTCTCCCATGATATTGGAGCGCTTGAACAAGACAGGAACTCAAGTCCCCACCGCCATATTTTGGGCAATTGTGAGGGATGCAACAGGATGGGCGCATCTGAACGAAACATTGTTGTTAACACCCGGAGTAGAACGCCTGGTGATGACCAGGGAACCGCTTGGCTAATCGCGATGAACCCTCCGTTGGCATAACTGCATTCCAGACTAACGTCGGCCTGGCGATCGACGACAATGACGTCGTGTCCATCGCGGGTCAGCTGATAGGCAGTCGTAAGCCCCACGATTCCCGCACCCAGGATTGCGATTTTCATGATTATTTGGGCCTGCGGGATGTCTTGCGGGCAACTTTGCGTGACACGTTTCGGCCTGCGACTGCGCGTGGCTTCTGCTTGCCGATGTGAGCATAAGCGACGATCTCGATGCGAGCGCCGGGCACCATAAGTTGAGCAACAATGGTGGCTCGATTGGGAAAGGGCTGTGCGAAATACTGCCCGTAAATCTCATTCATTCCCGGAAAGTCCGTGGAGTGTGGCAGATAGACGAGGACTTGAGCAACATTCGATAGTGTTCCGCCGGCGGCGACAATTGTTCGCTTGAGATTATCGAGCGTTAGGCGAGTCTGTGCTCTGATGTCGCCTGACTCGATCGTGCCGTCCATTTTGATCGGAATCTGCGCTGTGTAGAGAACGCCATCCGCCATTGTTGCCCATTCGATAGGGGAGCTTGGCGCAGGTAACCCGGTCTTGACAGCATTTATCATTTTGCTTCTCCTTCAAATTTTGCTGTATGGCACACGGTATGAAATTCCTGCTCAAGGACGCTTCAACGAGGCTCCGCCGCCGAACATTAACGGACCTGGCTGTCGCGGAGGACTTCCGACCGAACCCGAGCTTTCTGCCGAACTTGGCATCAGCCGGAACGTGCTTCGCGAAGCCATCAAGGTCCTGACCAGCAAGGGCTTGCTGGAAGTGCGCCCCAAGACCGGCACTCGGGTTCTCTCGCAAGAGAGCTGGAATATATTAGACCCTGCCGTTGTCGGATGGTTTTCGCTTGATGGCAGCGATCTGCAGAACGCCCATGATTTTGTTGAGTTCAGGCGTATTATTGAGCCGAAAGCCTCATACTTGGCCGCTCTGCGAGCGACAGAAGAGGACATTACTAAAATAGGCTTGGCCTTTGACAGACTTTTTGCGTGCATTGGAAATCCG
>VAZZ01000182.1 GCA_005884715.1 Alphaproteobacteria bacterium
AAAGGATGTTCCCGAGCCGCCGCTTGTCTACCGGCCCGAGAAGCTCGAATCCCTGAATGTCGAAAGTTTCGCCGAGGTCGAGCCAACGGAGGTATTGCCGGCCGCGATCTATCGCGAAATGCTGAGCAAGGAAGCGGCATTGCGCGTTACATCCGAGGAAAAGTCCGCGATTGTCGACCTGTACCGCAGCAACGGCTTCAAGCCCTTGTGGACCACCCCCGAGGGTCTCGACCCCCGCGGCCAAGGCGTCCTGGGCCTTCTGTCGAAGAGCGCCGAGGAGGCGCTGGAGCCGTCGGACTATCTGCCCCCGGCTTTGGGGTCCTTCAATGACCGCCCGGATGTGTTCAAGGGCGACATGGTTCATCTCGCCCGTCTCGATCTCGGGCTCACCGCCATGGCGCTCAAATATGCCCGCCATGCATCGGGTGGCCGGCTCATTCCCAATCGGCTGACCAGATATAACGATATCACGCCGGAGACAGTGACTCCGGCCACCGCCATCAAGGTCCTGGCCTGGTCACCCTTTCCGATCGAATATCTGAAGAACCTACAGCCCCACCATCCCGCTTATGAGCTGTTTAAGGCGGAACTCGCGAAGAAGCGCGCCCTTCTCCATGTATCGGAGAACGAAGATATCCCGCTTGGCAATCGGGTGAAACCGGGGGATTCCGATCATCGGCTGCCCCTCGTCCGCCACCGTCTCGAGAGGCTGGGCTATCTCAAACCCGGCAGCGGACCGCCGCAAGACCTGTCCTCCACCGACCGGACCAAAGCCGAGACCGCAGCAATGACGCTCGATCCGGAAATGTCAGACGCCCTCAAAACCTTCCAGAGCGAAGCGCAGCTCACCGATACCGGCAGCTTGGATCAGGCGACCGTCAATGCTCTCAATGGGCGCACCGAACAGCGCAATGTCGCGAAGCTCATTTACAATATCGAACGCCTGCGTTGGCTGCCGAAAGATCTCGGCCGCAAATATGTCCTCGTCAATCAGGCCGCCTATCAGCTCACAGTCGTCGACGATGGCCGCGAGGTCTGGCGCACCAAGGTGATTATCGGCAAGCCCCAGACCCAGACAGTGGCCTTCCACGACCGCATGGAGACGGTGGTCTTCAATCCATCCTGGGGTGTGCCGCCTTCGATCATCAAAAACGAGATGCTGCCGATCCTAAGGCGCGATCCCTCCTATCTCGACCGGCTGGGCTATAGGGTCGTCACTAAGAGTGGCCAGATTGTCCGCTCAAGTGCTGTGGAATGGTCGGCCTATAATAAGGGTGTGCCCTATTCCATCGAGCAGCCGCCGAGCGACGACAATGCGCTGGGCGAAGTGAAATTCCTGTTCCCGAATTCCCATAGTATTTATTTCCACGATACGCCAGCCCGTTCACTCTTCGACCGGTCCTCGCGCGCTTTCAGCCATGGCTGCGTTCGGGTGGAGAATCCCCGCATCTTCGCCGAGACTCTGCTCGGTTTGAGCGGTGAAGAAGTGGCCAGACGCATCGACAGTGGCAGGAGCCAGAGTGCCAAGGTCAAGCAGGATATCAAGGTCCATCTGACCTATTTCACCGCCTGGCCCGACTCAACCGGTAAGATCATCTATTACGATGACGTCTATGGCCGCGACGAGCGCATGGAATCGGCCTTCTCGGCAACGGCTGTGGCGACAAGGTGACCGACGACCTGTCCCTGAGGCAGCCCGCCATATTGTGCTTAAGCCCCTGTTAATGATGGTGATTTAGGATAGTTTTCGACAGGGGACTGCCTAAGAGTAGCCGTATTCTTGTCGCAAGGATGGAAGTGGTGTAATCCGATGGGACGGATTGCCCATCGTTTTCGGGATAATAGCAAGGGGAACCGGGGTTCAGCCGGTCTAAAAGTGAGTAAATGGGTTTCCAGGCCGCTGAAAACGGACACCGTGGATCTTTG
>VAZZ01000183.1 GCA_005884715.1 Alphaproteobacteria bacterium
CCCGCCGATCACCTGAAGTCGCTCGGCGTGACGCCGGTCTTCGATGCGCCAGGTGTCGGCTCGAATCTGCAGGACCATCTTGATCTGTGCACCATCAGCGAATGCACTGGCGATCACACTTACGACAAATATGGCAAGCCTTTATGGGCGGCGCTGGCTGGTGCGCGCTATTTCCTGTTCGGCAACGGTCCCGCCGCTTCGAGTCTCTTCGTCACCGGGGGCTTTGCCTATGTCGATGAGAATGCCGCGGCCCCCGACATGCAGTATCATCTGGGCTTCGGCTCCGGCATCGAGGCGGGCATTGCCAAGCTCCGCAATGCCGGCGTCACGCTCAACAGCGCCTATATGCGGCCGCGCTCGCGGGGCTCCGTCAGACTCGCTTCCGCCGATCCTTCTGTTGCGCCGCTCATCGATCCCAATTACTGGGCCGATCCCCATGACCGCGAGATGTCGTTGCGCGGCCTCGAATTCGCGTGCGAGATCATGGCGAAGCCGGCACTCAAATCCTTTGTTCTGGCCGAGCGCGTGCCGGGGCCTCACGTCAAGAGCATGGATGATCTTGCCAACTATGCCTGCGCCTCGGCCAAGACCGATCATCATCCGGCCGGCACCTGCCGGATGGGTGTCGATGGCCAGTCGGTGATCAATCCCGATCTCACATTCCGCGGGCTCGAGGCCTTACGCGTCGTCGATGCCTCGATCATGCCCAATGTCATAACCGGTAATACCAATGCGGCGGTGATCATGATCGCCGAAAAGGCAGCGGACATGATCCGCGGCCGCAAGCCTTTGTCTATGAATTAGGAGGTCGGTATGTACAGTGAAAATCGCCCGTGGGGGTCCTTCCATGTGCTCGATGAAGGCAAGGGCTTCAAGGTGAAGCGCATCGTGGTGACTTCAGGTGGCCGGCTGTCGCTGCAGAGTCACAAGCATAGGGGTGAACATTGGACGGTGGTCACCGGCACCGCGACGGTCACAGTCGATGACAGGGTCTCGACGCTCACCCGGTCGCAGGCGGTCGATATTCCGCAAGGCGCCAGACATCGGCTGGAAAATCTCCATGGCGGGCTGGTCGAGATCATCGAAGTCCAGTTCGGCGACTATCTCGGCGAAGACGACATCGTGCGCTATGACGACATCTACAACCGCAGCTGATCTGATTGGCATCGATCTGGGTGGCACCAAGATCGATGCGATCGTCCTTTCGGGTGAGGGATCCGTGCGGTACGAAAAGCGCGTAGCGACACCCAAGGCCTATGACGGGGCGAGGTGCCACGATTGGCATTGGTGCGCCGGGCTCGGCATCGCCGAGGACCGGTCTGTGGCGTAACGCCAATATCCTCGTCTGCAATGGCAAGCCGATGTCCGATGACATCGAACGTTTGCTCAATTGTCCGATCCGCATGGAGAATGACGCGAATTGCTTCGCCCTGTCGGAAGCCCATGACGGTGCCGGCTCAGGTCATGCGGTGGTTGCCTGCTTCACCATTGGCACGGCTTTGGGCGGCGGCCTCGTCATTGATGGCAAAGTGCGCCGCGGACCCAACAATGAAGCGGCGGAATTCGGCCATACGCCGATGCCCTGGCCCAACGAGAGTGAATGGCCGTTGATCCCCTGTTTTTGCGGCAAGAACGGTTGCGTCGAGCAGTATGTGTCGGGTACCGGCCTCGCGCGGGACTATCGCAAGATGACGGGAGAGGACCTCAAAGGTCCCGAGATCGTCGCCAAAGCGAGCCAGGGCAATGGCGAGGCCGTCGCGGCGATCGATCGACTGGCCGACCGGCTGGCCCGCCTCACCGCGGCGATCGTCAATGTGATCGATCCCGATATTTTCGTGATCGGCGGCGGATTGTCGGGGCTGCCCGAACTGGTCGAAGAGCTCGGTGCACGGTCGCGCGCGCGCATCAGGGCGAAAAGAGCGGCGTCAGGGGTGCGGCCAGATTGTGGAGCTAGCTACATACCCTCTCCCCCGTAAGCTTACACCTTCTCCCATTTCCGGCTCTTTTCGGAGCGGAAGAACGCATCGATGATCTTCATGTTCTGGATCGCGTCCTTCACCCCATAGACCGCCTTCTCGACCTTGCGGATGACACGGCCGAAGGCTTCCGCCTGCAATTGATACTGATCGCTCACCGGCAATTCGTGACTGGTGCCCTCATTCATCACCATGCCCTGCACGAAGTAGCGGTTCGGCTTGTCGGGCGGGGCATTGAATGGGATCTCGATCTCGATGCGTCCCTTGGTGCCGGCGATCTGCACCCGCTGAAACGGGGCCGACTGGGTCGAGATGGCGAAGGAGAGCTGGCGTCCCTTGCCGAA
>VAZZ01000187.1 GCA_005884715.1 Alphaproteobacteria bacterium
ATCCCCGTCACCTGGACGGTATCGAGATGGCCTTCCCAGATCATGCTCGGGGCGCCAAGCGTTCCCTTGATGCGAGCGATCACATTGGGGCGCTGCGCCGCGACGAAGTCCACTTCGACTTCGATACCAATGCTGCGCAGCCAGTCTGCCACCACGGCGGCGAGCTTTGCCTCATCGAACCAATGATCGGGATCGCCCGGCTGGCGGAAGGCACTATTGACGCTCGGCACCGAAACGAGGAGCGACAGCAATTTCACCACTTCGGCATCGTCAATGCCTGGTGGCGCGGTCTTCTTGATCTGATCATTCATTTCGTTGCGATTCCCGGCCGGAAAGCACAGGCATAACAGACGATTTTCCATTATACTGGAATATCTATCGGTATAATGGAAAAACATGCCGTCGCCGTTCCCAGGGATGGGCAATATCAGCGGTGGGTACCCGGGAGACCAATATGACCGCAAATACAGTGATGGAAATCGAAGTCAGCCGGCGGATGCGCGGTCTCGACCGGGCCGTCGAGATCCTGGATTACCTGCGCAAGCGGCGGCGTCCGGCCCGTCCCAATGAGATCGCGGTCGGCATCAGCGCGCCGAAATCAACGACCTATGAACTCATCAATCTCCTGCTCAAGGCGAATATGATCGAATATGCCGACAAAGAGGGCCGCGTCTTCCTTGGGCGGAAACTCTATTTCCTCGGCCTCGCCTATCAGATGCAGTTCGACCTGACGCGGGAATGCAAGGCCTATCTCGATCACCTGGCCCAGGTCACGCATGAGACCTCGCAGCTTTGCATGCTCGATGGCAACAAATATACGGTCGCGATGATGCGCGAAGGGGTAAGACCGTTCCGAATCAGCTCCGATATCGGCGAGCGGATCCCGATCACCTGGACGGCGTCGGGACGGCTTCTCGTATCGCATATGAGCGATGCCGAAATCCTCGACTTCATACCGGAGGGCGATTTCATCCTGCCGAACGGATCGAGGCTCGCGCCGGAAAGGTTCTTAAGCGATGTCGCCCGGGCCCGCGCGGCACAGTTCTATTCCTTCGATTCGCAGGCCGACAATTTCACCCACTGCTTCGCGGCGCCTATCTATCAGAACGGCGCAACCTGCGTCGCCACTTTATGCCTGATTGCTCCGCGCGAAGATGCGGCGCGCAATTATGAGGGCTATCGCGAGGCGCTCAGCACCTCGGCGCGCGAACTTTCCGACAAGCTCGGCACCCGGCCGATCCGGATCAGCAAGGCCGGTGTGGCGTAGATAGCTTTCCACAGCGCACTGCCATCCGATCATTTTCCCCTTTTCCTGCCTGCGCAGGGCTGTCCGGGGAAAAATCGCTACAATCGGCTGGACCTCTGCAATTTTCCCCCTCTCCCGTTGCGAAGCAATGGGAGAGGGTGGCCGAAGGCCGGGTGAGGGCTCTTCCTGTCTGTCTGCATTCCGGCGAGGAAGATTTTTGTAGCAAAATAAATCTGACGTATCGATTGGGCTTGAAAAAAGAGCCCTCATCCGCCCTTCGGGCACCTTCTCCCACGCTGCGCGCGGGAGAAGGGGAAAATTTGGAAGGCCTGAGTCTCGTTGATGAGATTTAACGCGTATCGTTGCTTCCACAGGCATTTCACGTAGTCCCATAAACTTTCCCCGGACAACCTGCCGCCTGCGGAAGAAGGGGAAAGTAGCAAACGGCTACGTGCTCACTCTCACTGCCTGCTGCTTGCCTGGCGAAGAGAATGTCCGGGCCAGCAGATAAATGATGGTAAGCGTCGCCACATAGGTGAGAAGCTGCATGATGCTGGGCTGGTCGCTATAGCCGATGAGCGTATGCAGGATGCGTCCGGCAATGCTCTTCTCGGAGAGAAGCGCGGAACTGTCCCACGCCGTACCCCCGAGGAAGTCGATGACGCCTGCCTGTTCGAGGAAGAAAACCGATTGCGCTGCCATGCCGGCGGCGAGGAAAGCGATCAGCAGGCTCGTCACCTTGAACAGATGCCGGACCGGTACGCGCAGGAGGCCGAAATAAGTGAGGGCGGAGAGCGCTGCACCCAAGAGGAGACCGATGAATCCGCCGGCCAGCAATGAGATGCCGGACCCGCCATCGGTGATGACGATGCCATAGAGAAAGAGGACGACTTCCGCACCTTCGCGCAGCACGGCAATGCCCACCACCAGTGCCAGAGCCAGAAGCGACTTCTTTCCGCGCGCGACCGCTTCGCCCGCTTCGCGCAAATCCTGCGCCAGTTCGCTTCCATGCCGCGCCATCCATGTATTGTGCCAGGCCAGCATGATGACGGCGATGGACAGGATCGCCGCGTTGAACAATTCCTGACCGTAGCCCGCAAAGGCCGATGCGATGGTGCCGGCGAAGACGGCCACGAAACAGCTGCCCAATATGCCGCCGGCAATTCCTGCCGCCGTCATGAGCCGGCTTCCGCCGACTGAGCGCGTGGCTGCAAGGACAATGCCGATGACGAGGCCTGCTTCGACGACTTCGCGGAATACGATGATGAGAGCGGCGAGCACGGAACGTTATCCTATTCGGCTTCGACGGTCCCCAGCGCCGTATCCTCGTGATACTCGTCAACGAATTTGAAGATGCCTTTCGGCAGGGCTTTCACCTTGACGACGATCTCCGCATGGCCGGCGACCACTTTCTCGAACTTCATTTCCTTGGATTCAAATTCGGCCGGCGCATCATTCTCATTCTTCAGCTTGATGATGAAGGCCGTGCCGGCCGACACTTTCAGTTCCGCCGGCGCAAATTTCTGGTCCTTGAGCGTGATCTCATATGTCATAGGATCTGCGGCTTCTGCCACCAGGCTTGCAAATGAGGCGAGTGCTAGGGTTGTGGCAATGAGAAGGCCACCGCGCTTCGACGCGCCGTGAAGACACAGCATGCTGAATATTCCTTTCGTCAGGGAGTCCCGGCTCCATTTCGCAAGCCACTGGGAATGGCAATACCTTCGCCGGGGCTATTTCCGACTGTCTTACTCGGATAAGATGCGCCGGTCCAGACCGATCTTGCCGCATGAATGAAAAATAATATTTGGAATTAGAACAGTTAAAAATATCTACTGTGGATCAATGAGTTGCCTTCAAACTTCTGGCTGGACGCTTTCGCGCCAACGGTTCAGCCGCCGATGACCTCGTGCTGTCGCGAAGGCTGAGCTTGAATCCGAGATCGATCCGCGCGGTCTTTGGTCTTGCCCCTGAGCCGCGAATGATCTCAAGGACGATCTCGGCGCTCATCCGCGCCATTTCCCGACGCGGAACAGCGATCGTCGTCAAAGCCGGATAGGCGCTCGCGGCAAATTCAAGGTCATTGAAACCGACGACCGAAAGGGCGTCAGGAATGTCTATCCCACGGCGCGCGCATTCGAAGAGGACGCCAAGCGCCAAATCGTCGTTGGTGCAGAAAAGAGCTTCAAGATCATCGCATCGCTCAAGCAAGGCCGCGAGTCGCTCACCGCCTTGACCTACCGTGGATGGCAATGGGCTCCATTCCATCAAGGCTTCAGAAAAGAGGCCGGCTTCCTTCATCGCGTCGACATAGCCCGCCACCCGGTTGCGCGTGCGCGAGTCGAACCAGGCTGCGAGAATACCGATCCTTCGGTGCCCCAGTTCGATCAAGTGGCGTGTCGCCAAGGCGCCGGCGTCATGCTGCGAAATGCCGATATTGATGTCGATCGGCGTGTCGGTAAGCCCCATGGTCTGGATGATCGGAATACCGGCATGTTCGAGAAGTTCGCGCGCATAGGGCGTCTGATCGACGTCGGTGAGGATCAACGCTTCCGGGTGCTGTCCCAGCAAGGTGACGATGGCCTTCTCTTCCTCGATCGGCGAATAACCGCTGTTCAGCACCATGACCTGAAAACCCGCCGGCTGGAACATGTCGTGAAGTACACGCAGATAGTCGGCGAAAACGCCATTGGTCAGTGACGAGACGACCACACCGATCACATTCGAGCGCGACGAGGCCAATATGCTCGCGGCGCGGTTGGGAATATAGGAGAGATCCTTGATCGCGCTTTCAATGCGCTCGCGCAGCAGCGGCGAGACCATCTCCGGCCGGCGCAAGGCGCGCGATACAGTGACCGCGCTCACCCCGGCACGCTGTGCGACATCCGACAATTTGCTGCGCGCCCGGCGCGGCTTTCGCGACTTATGCATGACGGCTCCCGCTTTATCTGTATCTCACCGCCGCTTCAATTGACAGCGCTATCATCATATAATAGTCTGGCCTCGCTTCACCGGATGGATTGGCCTCTTTCCGCTGTTTTTTTCAAGTGCTTCGCTCAAAAGAGGCGAACCTTCCGGCATGGGCTCATCAGCCAACTCAAGAATGGCGTTTTGGGAGGAACCATCAATGATCTCGACAGTGAAACGGGCGTGCTTTGCTTCCATTGCGGGAGCATTCGCATTAAGCCTTGCCTATACGACTGCATTGGCCGCGGGACCGAAAGTCGTCGCAGGCCCGAGCGCTGATCCGGCCTGCTTCGTGCCCACGACGAAGAAGACAAAGTTCTTCAAATATCCCAAGAAGGAGGGGCCTTATCGGATCGCGCTCGCCAACGGCTTCATCGGCAATACCTGGCGCATCCAGATGATCAAGACGGCGAAAGCCTATGCCGAACAGCCCGATGTGAAAGCCAAGCTCAAGGAATTCAAGGTCGTCTCGACCGGTGAAGACCTGGCGGCACAGCTTGCGGCCGTCGATAATTTCATCGACTCGGGCTATGATGCGATCGTCGTCAATGCGCAGACAACACGCTCAACACCGACCAAGCCATCAATGTCAATGTGGACCAGAAGGGCCTTGGCAAATACTGGGCCGAATGGCTCGTCAAGAACATCCCCAATGGCGGCAAGGTGCTGGAAGTGCGCGGCGTGCAGGGAACCTCCGTCGACCGCGATCGCCATGACGGCATCCAGGAGGTGCTGAAAGCCTCCGTCAAACCGTTCGAGACGGTCGAAGTGATCGGCAAATGGGACGACGGCACCGCGCAGAAAGTAGTTGCCGACGCCATTGCCGTCCATAAGAGCTTCGCCGGTGTCACTGTGCAGGGCGGATCGACTGGCACGGTGCGTGCCATGATGGATGCCAAGCATCCTTTCGTGCCGGTGGGCGGTGAGACCGAGAACGGTTTCCGCAAATTGTGCGGCGAGCATGCGAAGGAAGGGCTCAAATGCGCGTCCGGCGGCACCGGCCCGGCCCAGGTCGCGGTCGCGATCAAGACGGCGATCGCGGCGCTGGAAGGGCAGGTCGTCCCGCAATCGGTGCGCCTCCCGCTTTCGACCGTCGAGGATCCGGGCTTCAAGGACGGAGAGAATTATTATTCCAACCAGTCCGACAATTTCTTCGTCGGCAACGCCTTCCCCACCTGCGGCATCAATTTCACTGCGCAGGAAATCATGGGACAATCGGAGCAAAACCAGTAATCTCGGAAAGATGGCGGCCATCGCGAAGGTTCTTCGCGATGGCCATCACGGAGAGCTGGGATGACTACCCCGCCAGATGCCCTGTTCTGCATGGAAGGCGTGTGCAAGCGCTATGGCGGCGTGCGCGCGCTCGAAAATGTCGACCCTCATCAAGATCATCGCCGGTGTCGTGCAGCCCGACGAAGGCAAGCTCCTGCTCGATGGCAAGGATGTGCGCTTCACCGATCCCGCCGCCGCCAATCGGGCCGGCATTGCCTGCATTTTCCAGGAATTGTCGCTCATTCCCGATCTCAGCGTCGCCGACAATATTTCGATCAGCGATCCGCCGCAGCGCTTCGGCATGATCGACAGAAAAGCGCAGCGGCGCATCGCCGAGGATGCGCTCAGGCGCGCGGGCGCCGAAGGCATCCATCCGCTGGCGCCACTCAAGGACCTTGCCTTGTCGCGCCGGCAAATGGTCGAGATCGCCAAGGCGCTGGCCCGCAATCCGCGCCTACTCATCCTCGATGAAGCAAGATCGGCCTAGACCGCCGAAGACGTCAAGAGTGTCTTTGCCGTTCTCAAGCGCCTGCGCGGTGAAGGGCTGGCGCTCCTCTATATCTCGCATCGCATGCATGAGATCGCCGAGCTTGCCGATGACTGCACGATCTTCCGCAACGGCCGCAATGTCGCGAGCTACAAGGCCGGAACGAAATCCGATCGCGACGTGGTTGAGCTGATGATCGGGCGCGAATACAGCCACGTCTTCCCACCCAAGAAGCCGCACCGAAAGAATGCAGGTGCGGCGGCAATCGACGTGCAGAAGCTGAACTGGACGAACAAGCTCAAGGATATTTCCTTCACCGTGCATCCCGGCGAAGTTCTTGGACTCGGTGGCCTCGACGGCCAGGGCCAGCGCGAGCTCCTGCTGGCCCTGTTTGGCGTTCTGCGCGGCACGTCCGGAGAAATCCTCATCAATGGCAGACCAGCCCGGGTCAGGAGCCCACGCGCGGCAAAGTCTGCACGCACCGGCATGGCGCTCATTCCCGAGGACCGCAAAACCGAGGGCCTCATGCTGCCGATGTCGGTGCGCGACAATCTCTCGATGTCGGCGCTTGGCCAGCTGTCGCGCTTCGGCATCATCGATCGCCAGGCCGAGACGAGCGCGATTGATGAAATTATCGCTCTCCTCGCCATTCGCACCGCGGGTACTGATGTACCCGTCGCGGCATTGTCGGGCGGCAATCAGCAGAAGGTGGTGATCGCAAAATGGCTGATGACCTCGCCGCAGATCATTCTCCTCAATGATCCGACCCGCGGCATCGACGTCGGCACCAAGCAGGAGATGTACCGCCTGCTGCGCAAGCTCGCCGATGAGGGCGCGGCGATCATCTTTTATTCGACCGACTATGATGAGCTCATCGGCTGCTGCGATCGGGTCGCGGTGTTCTATGACGGCATGATCCGGACGACGCTTGAGGGCCAGAGCATCACCGAGCGGGCGCTGATCGCAAGCGCGCTCAACATATCGAGCGACCAGGAGAGGGTTCCCGCATGAGAGACGGCCATTACTGGATCGCCGAGAACAAGGGCTCGCTCTTGGCCTTCGTCCTCTTCCTGGTGATGTTCTCCTTCTATGTCAGCCACCACCCGGCCGGCCTCAATGCCGATGTGGCGACAACCGCCGCCAATAAGGGCGTGCTCCTTGCGCTGGTCGCCATGGCGCAGACTTTTGTGGTGATCACTGCCGGCATCGATCTCTCGGTCGGGATGGTCTTCGTTCTTGCCAATTGTCTTGCTTCCTCCATCGTCGTCGGATCGCCACTCGAATCGATGGTGGGCGTCGCCGGCGTCCTTGTGGCCGGCCTCGCTTGTGGGGCGCTCAACGGTGCGTTGGTGATCTATGGTCGGCTGCAGCCGATCGTCGCGACGCTTGCCACCGGCGCCATCTATTTCGGCCTGGCGCTCTGGCTTCGCCCGGTGCCGGGTGGTGATGTCAATTCCGATCTCGCCGACATGCTGACCGATCAATTGCCGGGCGGGATCCCCGCCGTGCTTGCCGTTCTCGCGGCCGTCGTTCTTCTCGTCTGGATTCCCTTCCGCCGCTCGCTTCTCGGCCGCACCGCGTATGCCATCGGCTCTTCGGAACAGGCCGCCTTCATGTCCGGCCTGCCCTTGGGCCGGGCCAAGTTCCTGGCTTATGCCTTGTCCGGGCTGCTTGCTTCCATAGGCGGCCTGATGCTCACCTTCCTCACCTATTCGGGCGAGGCATCGGCCATGATCGGCGGCACCTATACGCTCAATTCGATCGCCGCGGTCGTGCTGGGCGGCGTGTCGCTCTTCGGTGGTGCCGGCAGTGCCATTGGCGCCATCTTCGGCGCGCTGGTGCTGCGTACCATTGGCGACCTTCTCTTCGTCTTCGATTTCGATCCCTTGTGGCAGCCTTTGTTCCAGGGTGTCATCCTGCTTGCCGCCGTCAGTCTCGGGTCCTTCCGACTGTTGCGCATGCGCAATCGCCTGGATCTGTTCGGATGAGCGCCCAGATGACCCGATTGGCCACACTTACCCGTTATGTGGACCCGGCGGCGGCCGCCGCCTTTGGCTGCGTCATCATCCTTCTGCTTCTCGGCAGTCTCTATTCGTCGAGCTTCCTGTCGCCCGAATATCTGCTGCAGCAATTGCAGGTGGGGGCCTTCCTCGGTCTCATCGCGACCGGCATGATGCTGGTCTTCCTTCTTGGCCAAATCGACCTCTCGGTACCGTGGCTCGTCACCGTCGGGGGCATGATGTCGACGGCTGCGGCAGGATGGGGCCATTGGGGGGAAGCTTTCGCCATACCGTTCCGCATCGGCTGCGGTCTCCTGCTCGGCCTCATCAACGGCATTGGCGTCGCCTATCTGAGAGTGCCTTCGATGATCTTCACCCTCGGCATGAATGCGGTGGCGCAAGGCCTGATGGTCATTCGTACTGGCGGATTCGCCCCGCAGGACCATTCGACCGAAGCGATGCATTTCCTGGCCACCGGCCACAGCCTATTCGGCATTCCCAATGCCTTGTTCGTCTGGATCGCGGTGGCGCTCTTGACCGTCTTCATGCTGACCCGAACCACCTATGGCCGCGCCGTCTACGCGATCGGCAATCGCGAACGCGCCGCCTATCTGTCGGGCATTCCCACACAACTCGTCGTCATGGCGACCTTCGCTGCCTCGGGCGCGCTGTCGGCATTCGCCGGCGTCTTGCTCGCCGGCTATTCCACCAAGGCTTATCAGGCGATGGGCGATCCCTATCTGCTTCCCGCCATTGCCGCAGTGGTGCTGGGCGGCACCAATATCCTCGGTGGCCGCGGCTCCTATCTCGGCACCGTGGCGGGCGTTCTCCTCATCACGATCCTGCAGTCGATCCTCTCCGTCATGCAGATGGAGGAAGCCGGCCGGCAGCTTATCTATGGCAGCGTGATCATCGCCATGCTCCTCGCCTATGGGAGGCAGCGCCGCGCCGAGTGAGCCCCTGCCGGGGCGATGTTCAACGCTTGACTCTCCTTGCAATCCAAGCTGAACTGGTCTGACAGCCTGACCGATTAAGAGTCAGGGGTCAGGGAAGTATCCAATTGAAATCCACGCAGTCAGCTTCCGGCTTTCTCAGCCCGATCAAGAGCCAAACCCTTGATTCTGCTGTGATCGACAGGCTTTCGGCCTATGTGGAGAGTGCCGGTATGGCGCCGGGCGACCGCCTGCCGTCCGAGCGCATGCTGTGTGAAAGGCTCGAGGTCAGCCGCCCGACGGTCCGCGA
>VAZZ01000188.1:0-2122 GCA_005884715.1 Alphaproteobacteria bacterium
CACATTGCCCGAAACGCTCTGCGCTCACGCCGGGGCGGCGATCTTCGGCGGACCAATGAGCGCCAATGACTGCGACGCCTTCATTCGCGACGAGACCGACTGGATCGCCATACCGCTGAAAGAGAAAAAACCCTTTCTCGGCATCTGCCTCGGCGCCCAGATGCTGTCGCGCCATCTGGGCGGCAAAGTGACTGCGCATGATGAGGGTCTCGTCGAGATCGGCTATTATCCGCTCAGCTCCACCGAGGCGGGCAGCAAGCTCGGCCAATGGCCGAGCCAGGTCTATCACTGGCATCGTGAAGGCTTCACGCTGACGCAAGGCTGCGAGCTTCTGGCGACGGGTGAGACCTTCGCCAACCAGGCTTTTCGCTATGACGGCTCTGCCTATGGGCTGCAATTCCATCCCGAGGTGACAAGGCTCATGATGCATCGCTGGTCGGTGACCGGCGCCCACCGCTTCGTGCTCAAGGGCGCGCAACATGGCTCTGAGCATCTCTCCGGCCAGATTCTTTATGACGCGCCGGTGCGCAACTGGCTGTCGGGCTTCCTGGATCATTGGCTGCAGCCAGCCGAGACCGCCGCTCAGGCCGCTTGAACCGGCGCTGGAGCGGCCTTCTTCATTAACTGTTAACTACCTGAAAAAATTAAATTTTCAACGATTTAGAAACTTCGTTGAGCGATCATCGTATCCAAGGCTCACGAGGGTGAAGTTTGCGGGGGCCGCCAGCCGGGATCGAGTACTGCGTACCCGGCGGAAATCCTGGAACGGGGAGTGCCTCAAGGCCTCCCCGTTTTTTCCTATTTTTTCAGTCGGATCGTTTCGACATCGGTCTCGCCGACATACCAGTCGCGCGCGGCGACTTCCTCGAACACGACCCAGACATCGCTTTGTGCGAGGCCGGTGGCCTTCGCGATCGCCGCGGTGACGGCCTTGCTGATCTCCGCCTTCTTGCCCTTGGGATCTGAGGCGATGACTTCCTTGACGATGCGTATGTTCACGAAGGGCATGGAAGTTCTCCTCAACAGGTTCTTACGCCATTGACCATGAGCCGGACGGCATAGAGCGACGTCGTTCCGCAGATATAGAGCATGTTGCGCTTTACCGTCGGGCTCATAGCAATGGATGCCATCGGCGGCACTCGTCCAGATGCGCCCGTCAGTGTCGAGGCGGAAGCCGTCGAACAGCCCCGCGGTGCAGTCGGCGAATACTTCGCCGCCCGAGACCTTGCCTTTGTCGCTGACTTTGAAGACCCGCATATGGGCGGGATTCTGCGGCCCATGGGTGCGGCCGGTATCGACGACATAGAGAAGTTTTTCATCGACCGAGAAGGCGAGCCCGTTCGGCCGCACCATGTCGGTGATCACGGCTTCGATCTCGCCGCTCTTGGGGTCGATGCGATAGACATGGCAGGCGCCAATCTCGCTCTCGGCCTTGTTGCCTTCATAATCCGTGTCGATGCCATAGGCGGGATCGGTGAACCAGATCGAGCCATCCGATCTCACCACCACATCATTGGGAGAATTGAGACGCTTGCCGCGCCACTTGTCGGCAAGGGTGGTGATCGATCCGTCATGCTCGGTGCGGCTGACCCGGCGCCCGCCATGTTCGCAGGTGATGAGCCGGCCTTCCCGGTCGGTGGTGTTGCCGTTGCTGTTTTGGGCCGGCTGCCGGAAGACCGAGACCGAACCGTCGGTCTCATCATAGCGCAGCATGCGCTCATTCGGGATGTCGGACCAGACGAGATAGCGTCCGGCAGCGAAATAGACCGGGCTCTCGGCCCACCGGCAGCCGGTGAAGAGCTTGTCGACATGGGCATTGCCATTGACCAGCCGGCCGAAGCGGGCATCGAAAATCTCATAGTATTGGGAGGTCATTTTTCCGTCTTTCGCCTGTCTGATGAGGGGTCGCGTCACGCCGCGCCGAGGGGAAGATATTGGCGCGTGGTCATTCGGAGCATATTCCGGGCATGCTGGTCAATCCTGGGCGAAGCCGCCGAAGATCAGGCAGGTTTGCGCAGCGGCTGCGTGGCCCTGAGCAAGGCATGCGCCGACAGGCTTGCCCGCGAGGTGGGCTGAAAGAAAGCCGGCTATGAAACTGTCACCGGCGCCGGTCGTGTCGATG
>VAZZ01000188.1:2129-2696 GCA_005884715.1 Alphaproteobacteria bacterium
AAGGGCCGCACCGCAGAAAATGTCACCGCCGGATAAAGCCAGCGAGCCTTGCCGCCCGCGCATGATGACGGCGAGACGAGCGCCGCATTCGCTAGTCTGCTGCGCCAGCCGGCGGGCTTGCGCTTCCTCGCCATCGCAAGAGACGAAAGCGATGGTGAGCCCGTCTGGCGCGATGTTTTGCCGGTCGGCATTGACGGAGAGATCCTGCGAAACACTGACGCCCGCTTGCGCCAACGCGCGCTTGGTCGAGCCTTGATCATCGAGCCAGCCAATATGGACATGACGCATGGTCTTGAGCCGAACCATATCGCGATCATCGGGGCAATAGCCGCGGCAGACGCCGAAATCCTCCGACACGAAAAACCGGTCGCCATCGGGACCCGTGGCGATAACGGTGAGAGATGTGCGGCCCGGCGTAATCATTTTGAGCGATGTCACATCGACATCAAGCTGGGTGAGGACGGTCCTGGTTCGCAGCCCTTCCTCATCATCGCCGACAGCGCCGAAATAGGCGACGTCATGTCCGGCGCGGCGCAGATTGACCGCGACATTGACCGCATTGCCGCC
>VAZZ01000188.1:2805-3850 GCA_005884715.1 Alphaproteobacteria bacterium
AGCCTCGAAGGGTGTGTTGCAGCAGCATCGCTTTATCCTGATGGATGCTTCGAGGGCCGCTTCGCGGCCACCTCAGCATGAGGGTACTGTGAGCGCGATTCATCCTGAAATCATCCCGCCTCAATAGGCGATGCGCTTGTAATAGCGCCGGGTCGTCAAAGGATGATTGCGCAATTGTTCGAGATGCGCGCTCAAGCGTTCGAGTTGGGTGGCGAGGATCACCGGCGACAGAAGCGCCCTCAGCGCCGGCGGAATATCGGGCAAGTTTGCCTCGCGCGGATCGAGGACGGTGAGCTTGTCCGTATATTGGCGCGCGAATTGCTCGACGCGATCGCCCAGCAGACGGAATTCATCTTCAGACTTGAAGAGGATGACGCTCACTCCCTTCTCCACAAGTTCGAGCGTGCCGTGGAAGAAGTCGGAAGCATGAACCGGCCTGGTGCGAATCCATTGCATCTCCTCGAGAATGCACATGCCGTAATAGAAGGCCTCAGGCCAGGCGGAACCTGCACCGGTGATGATGTGATAGGGCTCATCCTTGAACTTCGCCGCGAGCGTTTGCCCCCGCACCTCGAAGCCGGATTTAGCCGCGAGCAAGGCTTGTGGCAACTGCGCGAATGAAGGCGCCAATGTCCTTTGGAGGTTTGCTTCGCCGCGATGCTCAAGGAGCGAGAGCGCGATCAGCAGGCTCTGGATATAGAAGGATTCCGATGACGTGTCGTCTTCGGCGAAATTGACGAAGGCACGGTCGGCCTGCTTGCCGAGCGGCGTGTCGGCATGGCCAATGAGCGTAATTACCCTGGCGCCGCGGGCGCGGCAGAATTCGAGCGCCGCGATACTCTCTTTGGTGGTGCCGGACAAGGAAGGGATGATGACCAGAGACTTCGGCCCCAGCGAACGGTGGTCGGTAAGGACGAGCTCGGCCGAGCGGTCGGTGAAGACCTTGAGGCGCGAATGGCTGGCGAGGAAGGAAGCGGCGGGATACATGAGGATGGCGGCGCCACCCGTGCCTAAAAAGAATACGCTATCGATGCCTTCCAACACA
>VAZZ01000189.1 GCA_005884715.1 Alphaproteobacteria bacterium
TGCTGCGCGACTGGCGCCGCAATGAAATCATCCGCATCGATCCCAAGACGATCGACCTCATGTGGGAGCTACATGCCGATCTGGGCTCGACCGGCCCGGTCCACATCATCTGCGGCTATCGCTCGCCCCAGACCAATGCTTTTCTGAAGCGCATCGGCCGCAACGTCGCGAGGAAGAGCCAGCATATGCTTGGCAAGGCGATCGACCTCTATTTCCCCGATGTCTCGATCGCGAAGCTGCGCAACAGCGCGCTGGTCCGCCAGGTTGGCGGCGTCGGTTATTATCCAAGCTCAGGTCCCAGCGGCTTCGTCCATATCGATTCGGGCCATGTCCGCATGTGGCCGCGCGTGTCGCCCACCCAGCTGGCGAGAATTTTCCGCGATTACCGCAAGACGATCGGCGCCCGGCTCAATGACCAGGACCAGATCATGGTGGCGACGAACGAAGCGCCTGACCAGGGCGCTATGCAGGCGAAGATGGCCAGTATCGCCGGAAGCGACGATGAAGATGAGGGTCTCGAGGCCGCAAATTCAACCGAGAGCACGGATAACGGCGTCGAGAGCACGGATGACGGCGTGAAGACGCCGACACCGCGGGTCAAACCGGCGATTCAGCGGCCGGCGGAAGTCGTCGAAGCCTATCCCGTGCCGCTGCCGCGGCCGAAGCCCATCGAGGTCCTCATGATGGCCGCTGCCAATATGCAGATCGAGCCTGCCTCGGCGCCGGCGAATGGCGTCCAGACCAATTTCAAGTCGCGCATCGTCGATGACAGCCTTGGTGCCGTCGCCGGCGCTGAATCGATGGTGGAAGAACCGGACGTCACCCAGACGGCCAATGTTTCCGCCAAAGGCAGCTTCGCCGACTCGCTGCGCGACGGCACGGCGGAGAATGTCCCGATGATCCGCCCGTTGGCAGCCTCTGCTGGCAATGACGATCTTTTCTGGTGGCCGAAGCAGCTGACTTTCAGCCCCGATCAGGCGATCCGCCGCGACGGCGCGCCGCAGAAAGTCGTGCCCGATGACAGCGAAACCATCGCCGAGATGGCGGCACCGCAACTGTCGACGTCGAATACGCTAATGATGGCTGAGGCCAATGCGGCGACACCGCCCGCAATACCGTCGCTCCAGATCATGTCGAGCGGCAAAGGCGACATGCTCGAAGTCAACCGTTCGGCCAAGGGCAGCATGCTGATGAACGAGCCGGTGGTGGCACAGAAGAAGCGTCAGACGCTTGGCCAGTTCATCGAAGACGTCACCGACGGCAACTGATCATTTTTTTGCTCCGCCGGCCGCCGACCTTTCATTTTTCCTGGATCTTGGCCGACCCCTTAGGCGGTCGCTATTGGCGTCTGTGTCTCGACCTCCCCCAAAATATCGTCGAATGAAGTGTAGTTCATGGTGTAGAGGCGCGAGTAGAGTCCCTTGGCTGCCATCAACTGATCGTGGTTGCCGCTTTCGATGACCTCGCCGTTCTGCAGAACGATGATCCGATCGGCACCGCGGACGGTGGCCAGCCGGTGGGCAATGACCAATCCGGTCCGACCCTCCAGCAGTCTGATCAACGCTTTTTGAATGAGCATTTCGGTGTAGGAATCAATGCTGGCCGTGGCCTCGTCGAGCACCAGTATTTTGGCATTTGCCACTAGCGCCCTGGCAAAGCTGATCAGCTGGCGCTGGCCTAGCGAGAGATTGCCGCCGCGCTGCTCCAGTTGGGTGTCGTAGCCGTCCGGCAATTGTGCGATGAAGTCATGCGCGCCCACTGCTTGCGCCGCGCGGATCACGTCCTCGCGGCTCGCGTCCATTTTGTTATAGCAGATGTTTTCGAACACCGAACCGGAGAACAGAAACGGTTCCTGCAGGACCATGGCGATCTGCTCGCCAAGCGAATCCTGCGTCAGATCACGGACATCAAGCCCGCCGACGAGCACTTGGCCATCCCACACATCATAGAAACGGTGCGCCAGGGCCATGCAGCTGGACTTGCCCGATCCAGTGGGGCCGACCAAGGCGACGATCTCACCCGGGTTGACGCGGAAGCTGACATTCCTCAGCACCGGCTGGTTCTTCCGGTAGCCGAAAGTGACTTTCCTGAACTCGACCGACCCCTCCATGTCGGCCGAAAGCGCAACAGCGTCGGCCTTGTCCTTCACATCGAGGGGCACATCGAGCACTTCGGAGACGCGCTCTCCCGAAGCCATGGCGCGCTGCATGACGCTGTATTGCATGGTGAGGGAGCGGATCGGATCGAAGAACCGTTGGATGTAGAACAAAAATGCCACCATGACGCCGATATCGAGGCTGCGATCGAGAACCATCGAGCCGCCGACCACGATCACGGTCGCCATCGCGATGCCGGTCAGCGTGTCGACGATCGGCACCATGATCTGCGCATACCGCGCCGAGGTGAGATGGGTGTTGAGATTAGCCAGCACCTTCTCGTCATAGAGATCGAAATTGACGTGCTGGCGTTCGAGGCTCTGCACCGTACGAACCCCGTGAATGCCTTCGGCGAGCGCACCGTTCGCGATGGAGTTGGTTTCATGCGCGGCCATGAAGGCGACCTTGGCGCGCGGCAACCAGAACAGGCGCACGACGAACAGCGCCGGCATGGTCGAGAGGGTTAGCAATCCCAGCCGAAGATCTAGCCACAGCAACACGCTGACAATGCCGAATAGGAGTGCGATGTCGCCCACCGACATGACCGATGTTTCCAGAAACTCCTGCATGGAGTTCACATCGCCCTGCAGACGCGACATCAACCGGCCGACTTCAGTTTTGTCCATGAAGCTCAGGGACACGCGCTGAAGATGATTGAACATGGCACGGCGAAGATCGGATAGGACCATTTCCGCGACTTTGCCGACGACGTTTTCCTGCATGTAGCTGGCGGCATAGTTGATGAGGATGACGAGCGCGAAGACACCGACCGTCCAGGCCAGCACCGCCCGGTCTGCGCTGCCCGCCTTCATGCCGTTGTCGATGGCATGGCGTATGATCAGCGGAATCGCCAGTTGGGTCAGAGTAAACACCAGAACGGCAACTACGGAAATGAGAATCCTGCCCTGATACGGCTTCACGAAACTCCAGATGCGCCGCACGATGCGAGGGTCGTAGACTTTTCCGAAGACCTCCTGCTCGTCCCTGTGTGAGCCGACAACGGCTTTTGCCGGCCGTCTGCTGGTATCCTCCTTTTCATCGTCATCAATTTCTATCGACATCATGCGCCTTCATTCCGCGCTCGCCGCTCGTCTTCCGGCCGCAATTGCAGATCATAAAGTGCCCGATAGCGCCCGCCTGCCGCCAGCAGCTCCGCATGCGTGCCGCGTTCGACGATCCGGCCGTTCTCGACAAACAGTATCTGGTCTGAATGCATAAGCGAACTCAGTCGATGCGAAATGATCAGGGTCACACGATCCTTGGCGAAGCGCCTCATCGCCGTCCGAATCCGTTGCTCAGTGCCGGCGTCGATCGCCGCGGTGGAATCATCGAAAATGAGCACCGATGGCCGCAGCATGAGGCTGCGGGCGATCGCGAGGCGCTGTCGTTGCCCGCCGGAAAGCGATGCCCCGCGCTCGCCAACCACAGTGGTATAACCGGCCGGGAGTCCGATAATGTAATTGTGCAGTTGTGCCGATTCGGCGGCGCGTTCGATGCGTTGCTCGCGCGCCCACGGGTTACCGTAGGCTATATTGTTCTCAATCGAGGTCGTGAACAGGAACGCATCCTGCTGCACGACGCCCACCGCCTTGCGCAAGGATTGCAGCGTCACCCTGGCGATGTCCTGACCGTCGATGGTGATTCTACCCGAACTCACGTCATAAAAACGCGGAACCAGATGCGCGATGGTCGACTTTCCACTGCCCGGCGGGCCGACAATGCCGATTGTTTCACCAGCCTTCGCCTCGAATGATATGTCCGACAGCGCCGCAGTGCTGCTCGCCCCCGCATAGCGGAAACCGACATTTTCGAATCGCAGTACCCCCTCGATGATGACAAGGTCCTTGGCGCCGGGGGCGTCCTTGATGTCGAGATCGAGGTCGAGTAACGCGAGCAGACGCGTACCGCAAGTCGAGGCGCGTGCGAAGGAGTTGACCATCAGGCCGAGCTGGCGCACCGGCATTTGCAGGATCGTCATGAATGTAAGGAACTGCGCCAGGGTACCGACGCTGATCTCGCCGGCGATGACCTTTTCGCCGCCAAACCATAGCACCAGGGCCATCGCGGCAAAAAAGGAAAGGTTCATGGCGCTGGTATTGCCGACGCGGATGTCTACGCGCCTTTTGGCAAGCTCAAGAGCGGCCTCCTTGGCGCGGTCGAATTTCTTAAGCTCATGCGCCTGTGCGGCGAAGGCTCGAACAACCCTGATACCGCCGAGATTCTCGTCCATGACCCGGCTCAGGACCGATAGCCGGTCCTGCAGCATTAGCCAGGTACTTCGCAGCGCGAGCTGGGTAACCGATGACCGCCAGGCGACGAAAGGCACGAAGCTGAGGCTGAGGAGCCCGAGCAGGATGTCGGTGCGGACCAGCAGAAAGGCGCCGACACCGACCAGCACGCCAAGCAGGACGACTCGCACCAGGCCGGTGGAAAAGAACATCCGCACGCCATCCAGATCGAGCAGGCCGAGCGTGATGAGATCACCGGTATGAACCCTATCGTGGAAGGAGAAGCTCAGACGCTGGATCTTCTCGTAGAATGCCAATCTCAATTCGTAACCGGTCTGATGGCCGACAGCTTCGCCGAAATAATTCTGCAGCATGGTGAAGAAACCGCGCAGCATACTGACCACAAACAAGATGAGGGCGGTAATCCAAAGCGCATGTTCGGCGCCCGAATCGGCACCCTGACCAATCACGCCCTGTGCCTGGTCTATGGCTTGGCCCAGTAATCGCGGTATGAAAAGCTGCAATGTGGCGGCAAGGAAGGTCGAAATGAAGGTAATTGCGACCTGCCAAGGATGACGCAGGGTCATCCGAGTGATGCGCAACAGCGTGCTGAGGCCCTTTCCCCAGGACGCTTCCGCCACATGAGCAAATGAGTCGCGCCGCTTCAGCGCGCTGTTGGATGCATCCGCATTCAATGAATGATATCCAGACTAATCCATCACGGGCCGGCGCCGATCGCGTTGGATCCGACTCGGGGCCAAACCCAGCAAATTGTTTTAAGCACCTTCAGGCCCGAGGTCACCAGTCCTTCGAGGACAAATTGTTGGTTTGATCGTCCAACAGGATCGCCCGGCTGCGGATCAGAGGCGGTTCCCGTTTGACGGCGGCTGGAGTGATGGGATCTGCTGGCGGCAAATCGCTTGAGGGATCACGAGATCAGCGAAGAGACTATGCCCATCCCAGGATCTTGAGGGCAGGCAGCACGATCAGGAGGCCGATGGTAAGCCCTCCACCCATTATGCGAAGCGCCATCTCAAGATATTCTGATTTATCCAAGGTGGGTCGGCGCGCTACACGCTGCGTCATGGTCAGGTCCTCTGCTTTCCACCATATCACCCCTGAGACATTTGACGGTTGCGTCAAAATCACGAGTGGCGATCGTTTTCCCTTTCGGATCGGACACAATGCTCTCGCCCAGATCATCGTCCGGGCGCTTTGTGCCCTTGGCCTACAATGCGCAACGATCAGGGTGGTTCCCGCGATTTTCGGCAGCCGTGCAGATTTTTCGGTGGATAAGCCGTCCGGTCTCCGCGGTAGCGCTCAGGCGGCCTCTTCGGCAGGGATCATTCCGAGAGCGTTCAAATAAAGATCGAGGATCGCTTCCTCCTCTTCGCGCTCATGGCGGTCCTTCTTGCGCAGCGAGATGACTTTGCGCAGGATCTTGGTATCGAACCCATTGGCTTTGGCCTCCGCGTAGACCTCCTTGATATCGCCCGCGATTGCCTTCTTGTCCTCTTCGAGCCTCTCGATCCGTTCGACGAGGCTCTTGAGCTGGCCTTGGGCGAAACTGGTCTTTGTATCCATGGGTCAGTCCTGGCTAATGCTTGTGGTTTGATTTGAAGGCCGCGTCCTGGACCGGGTTTGCCTCGTTCTGATATTTGGCCTTCCAGTCGGCATAGTCCATGCCATAGACGCGCTCGCGCGCATCCTCGCGCGAGACGGCAAGCCCCTTGGCCTTGGCGGCCTCCTCATACCAGTTGGACAGGCAGTTCCGGCAGAAGCCGGCCAGATTCATCAGGTCGATATTCTGAACGTCGGTACGCGCGCGCAAATGCTCGACAAGGCGACGGAATACCGCTGCCTCGAGTTCGATCTCGGTCTTCTGGTCGATTGTCATGAGCCACCTTTCATAAACGCTTCAAGGATGGGCGCCAGCCGTGAGATCCATTCATCCACACCTGATTGCTGGGCGATCAGATCCTGGCGGATCTCGATAAGGCCATGCCTCAGGCCGCGTCGTGTTCCATGGGTATATAGGGTGTCGCCTTCGAGAGCGCCTGAATAAGGCTCATTGTCGCCGATACAGAGATCGTCCTTGGCCCGGAGCGCCTCAAGCAAGTAGCCCGCAAAGCGATGATCCTCGTCCCACAGCACGCCTGCATGCCAGGGCCGGGCGACCCCTTTCCAATAGGGGGTGAAACTGTGGATGGAGACCAGCACCGGATCGACTCCTTTCCCCATCGCCAGGTCGATTTCAGCCGCGATGGCCGCGTGGTAGGGTCGATGGAACCGGGCAATCCGCCGATCCCGCTCGGCCTCGTCAATCCGCGCATTGCCGGGGACGATGGCCCCGTCCGAAACCCGCATGATCAAAGTAGGGTCATCAGCGCCTCGATTGGGGTCGATCAAAAGTCGCGAAAAGGTGGCCATGAGGGCCGGACAGCCGAGCCTCTCGGCAAGGCCTCGGGTCACCGCTTCGACCCCGATATCATAAGCGATATGCCGTTCGAACTGCTGAGGCGGCAGGCCAAGCGTCCCATAATCCACCGGGAGGGTATTGCAGGCATGGTCGGCGAGCAGGATGAGCCCCGGCTTCAAATCCCCGGAAACCCTGGCAAAACTCTCATCGAGGCTTGTATTAAGGCTTGTTTCAAACATTGCGGGTCTTATAGGAGGTCCAAAATGGCCAGTCATCATCTTGCCCAACTTGACGGCAGGACTAGTTGTGGCACAACACGGCACACCCTCGGGCCTTGCCGGCGGTTGACGCCTGTTCATTGACAGGAAATGTTATGATCGATTCGATAGTATCTCTGGAGGCCCTGGGACGGATGGCACAATGGTCGGCGACATTTGCTGCCGCGGTTTTCGCTTTGGCATTCACGGCGCAAGGTGCCAAGGCCGATCTCAAGCTGTGCAACAAGACCGAAAGCCGTGTGGGCGTGGCGCTTGGCTACAAAGACAAGGAAGGCTGGGCCTCGGAAGGCTGGTGGAATATTGGCGCCAATAATTGCGAGACCCTCCTCAAGGGTCCGCTGATCGCCCGTTACTACTATATTTTCGCCGTCGACTATGACAAAGGCGGCTCGTGGGGCGGCAAGTCGATGATGTGCACAAGGGACAAGATCTTCACCATCCGTGGCATCGGCAATTGCCCCGAGCGCGGCTTCCAGAAAACCGGCTTCTTCGAGGTCGATACCAAAGAGGAAGTCGATTGGACGATTTCGCTCTCGGGCGAAAAAACAACCACTCCCGGTAATCAAAGCCAGTGAGACGCAACCGCAGCGTCAAGGTTATCGCGACACTCGGGCCTGCCTCCTCCAGCCCGGAGATGATCGAGAAACTCTTTCTTGCCGGTGCCGATGTCTTTCGCATCAATATGAGCCATACATCTCATAAGCTGCTCGAGGAGCTGCATGGTGCGATCCGCAAGGTGGAAGCCAAGCTCAATCGCCCGATCGGAATTCTGGCCGATCTTCAGGGCCCGAAATTGCGGCTCGGCACCTTCAAGGATGGCAGTGCGCGCATCACCGCCGGACAGACCTTCACTTTCGATACCGATCCAAGCCCGGGCGATGAAACCCGCGTCTGTCTTCACCATCCGGAAATCTTCTCAGCCGTCAAGGACGGCGATAATCTACTGGTCAATGATGGCCGCCTGCGTGTCGAAATCACCGATGTCAAACCTGACCGCTTGACCACTCAAGTGATCTTCGGCGGCGTCATGTCCGACAAGAAGGGCCTCAACCTTCCCGATACAATCCTGCCGATCCCGGCTTTGACCGAGAAGGATCGCGCCGATCTGGATTTTGCCGCCAATATCGGCGTCGACTGGATCGCCTTGTCTTTCGTGCAGCGCCCCGATGATGTCGCCGAAGCACGCAAGCTCATCGCCGGCCGCGCCGGCGTCATGGCCAAGATCGAAAAGCCCTCGGCACTCAACGCGCTGCAGGAGATTCTCGAGATTTCGGACGGTATCATGGTCGCGCGCGGTGATCTTGGTGTCGAATTGCCGCTCGAAACCGTGCCGGCGCGACAGAAACAGATCACCCGTGCGGCGCGGCGCGCCGGACGTCCGGTCGTCGTCGCAACCCAGATGCTCGAATCGATGATCGTCGAGCCGGTGCCGACACGCGCCGAAGTCTCCGACGTCGCAACCGCCGTCTATGAAGGTGCGGACGCCATCATGCTCTCGGCGGAAAGCGCTACCGGCAACTGGCCCGACAAGGCAGTTGCCACCATGGATGCCATCGCGCAATCTGTCGAAAATGATGCGTTCTATCGCGGCATCATCACCGCGCAGAGGAGCGAGCCCGAGCCCACGAGCGCCGATGCGATTTCGGCCGCCGCCCGCCAGGTCGCCGAAACGCTCAATCTTGCCGCCATCGTCTGCTATACGGCATCGGGCTCGACCGGCCTTCGCGTTTCGCGCGAACGGCCAGACGTGCCGATCATCGCCTTGTCGCCGATCACCGCGACGAGCCGCCGGCTCGCTTTGGTCTGGGGCCTTCATTCAGTTCTCACCGATGATGCCCATGATCTCGACGACATGGTCTCTCGCGCCTGCAACATCGCGCAAGCCGAGGGCTTCGCCGATCCAGGCCAGCGCATCATTATCACTGCCGGCGTTCCGCTCGGCACGCCGGGTGCCACCAACATGCTGCGCATCGCCTATCTTGGCCGCGACTAGGCATCACGCTTTAGCGCCTGATACGCTTCCTCACGGATTGAATAGAGCGTAGCTTGCTTCACACAGATCATGATCGGAGCCGTCCATGGATACAGAGCAGCAGGTCGCCAAGCACTACAGTCACGGCGCGCTTGAAAACGCCATCCTCGACGCGCTGAAGGCCAGCGGGACGAAAATCGACAGGCTTGCGACGTCGGATCTCGCCGGTGTGGACGAATTCCACTTGGGCTGGCGCGCCGCGACGGTGGAAATCGCCAAGGATCTCGGCCTTTCATCCGCCATGCATGTTCTGGACGTCGGCTCCGGCATCGGTGGACCGGCGCGCCATTTCGCCGAAGCGCATGGCGCCCAAGTCACGGGCATCGATCTCACCGATGAGTTCGTTCAGGTCGCCAATGCGCTGACCCGGCGCTGCGGACTCGCCGATCGCGCCCATTTCCAACAGGCGAGCGCGCTGGCCTTGCCCTTCAAGGACGGCACATTCGACGCGGCGACCATGATTCATGTCGGCATGAATATCGAGGACAAGGCAAAGGTCTTTTCCGAAGTCGCTCGCGTGCTGCGGCCCAAGGCACACTTTGCCGTCTATGACGTCATGCGCACGGCCAAGGGCGACATCCCTTATCCAATGCCATGGGCGGCCACGGCGGCCACGAGCTTCGTCAGAACGCCTGACGACTATCGCGACATGCTCGTCGGGGCCGGCTTCAAGATCGAGGGCGAAGTCAGCCGGCGTGATCTGGCGCTCAAGCTCTGGGAGGAGATGCGCCGCAAGATAGCAGAGCAAGGACCGCCCAAGCTCGGCCTTCATGTTCTGATGGGCGAGGCTGCCAAGCCGAGGCTCGCCAATGTGATTTCAACGCTCGAGCGTGGAATAATCGCACCGATCGAGATGGTGGCACGGACATAAAGGTCAGATCGGCCGTTCTTCGCTTTCGATTTCCTCGAGCGCGCGCTTCACGCTTTCCATATGCGGATTATAACTGAGCGCTTCTTCGAAGGCAGCGCGGGCCGCGGCCAGGTCGCCCTGCTGGCGCTTGATCATGCCGCGACCGGACAAGGCACCGAAATGTCGCGGCTCGAGCTCGAGGACCTTGTCGATATCTTTGAGCGAGTCATTGTAGCGGCCGAGAAGGAAATAGACGGTCGCCCGCTTGTTCCACGCTTCGGCATAGTCCGGATGCACGGTGATCACTTTGTCGAGGATGGAAAGAGCGGCGGCGGTTTCATTGACAGCCGAAGCTTTCGTGGCTTGCGTGAGGAGCGCGTCCGCCGTGGGACTGTCTGATGTCATCCACAGTGACCAGATCGATTGCTCGATCCGCTGCGCCTCCGAAGGATCCTGGCTCTTGATCAGGTGTGCGAACAACCTGTCAAGCTGCTCAGATCGGATTTCCGCCGGCTTCAGTCGGGCCACGGCCGGAATGGCTTCAGAACTCTGATCGTGCGACGTCTGAGCCTCAGCCGCAAAGGCGAATGCAAGGATTGCGGATAATGCGATTAGACCGCGCCGGAGTGTCATGGCCTCCACTATAGACCGAGGCAGTGCGGCAACAAAATGAACACCGCCGCGAAGGCTCGCAGCGGTGATCCACAAAACCAGCAGACGGACCGCCTAACCCTGACGGGCCTTGAAGCGCGGATTGGTCTTGTTGATGATGTAAATTCGGCCCTTGCGCCTCACGAGACGATTGTCCCGATGACGTTTTAGAAGCGATTTCAATGAGTTACGGATCTTCACGGTAATCACCAAATAAATCGCACCCGGACCACCTGTCCAGGTGCCTCTTTCGGAGGCGCGACCATAGTGATATGGGCCTGCCCTGTCAATTCCGCCTCCCGATCAAGTCCATGTTCACCCCCCAATTCATTCTGACCGCACTCATTCTGGTGGCAGCGCTTTCGGCTATCGTCTGGATGATCATCCTCGAAAAGCGCCCGCGCACCGATCTCAATCCGCGCCTCGTCCCCACCACCGCCATCCTGCTCATTAGCGGTTTCATCGCCCTCCTCACTTTGATCCATCTGGTGAATCTGGTCGGGCTCAATACCGGACGTTTTCGCTGACAAGGAAAAGGCGCCCGCACGCCCGTGCAGGCGCCTAACTATTTCAAACGGTGCTTAGGCCGCTTTCTTGTTCTCGATCACCTTAGGCTCAGTCTTGCCGCTGATGGCGACCGTGCGGGGCTTCATGGCCTCCGGGATTTCGCGCTTTAGCGCGATATGGAGCAGACCGTTGTCGAGTTCGGCGCCTTCAACCTGCACGTAGTCGGCAAGCTGGAAGCGGCGCTCGAAGGCGCGCTGGGCGATGCCCTGATGCAGGAACTCGCCTTTTTGCTCGGTCTTGTCGGCCTTCTTGCCACTCACCGTCAGCGTGTTCTGCTTCACTTCGATGGAGATATCGTCCCGACCGAAACCGGCAACGGCCATGGTGACGCGATATTCGTCATCGCTGACACGTTCGATATTGTAGGGCGGATAGGCCGGGACCTCGAAATTCCCGACATTGTCGAGAAGCTGGGCCAGACGATCAAAGCCGACC
>VAZZ01000017.1 GCA_005884715.1 Alphaproteobacteria bacterium
GGGAACAACAACCTTTCCGCCGCGCAGCTCAAACAGCACTGGCACGGCCTTGACGCCCACCGCGTGGCAATGGCGCCAGAAGCTGGCCTTGTCTTGCATGCCATCGTCATGGCGCGGCTGCAGCAAGCCATAGACATAGCCCTTGGTTTCATAGCGCTGAAGATAAAGATGAGCCGTCTTGCGCCTCTGATCTCCATAGACCTCGAACATATAGTACCAGTAAGGCGCCATCGAAATGCGCAAGGCCAGCGCAAGCTGCTCGCCAAGCTGGCGGATGGCGCCCTTTGCGGTCAGGCCACGGACATACGATTCGTTGAGCGCGGTCCATCGCGCCGCATAGGCGGCAAATGCAAAGGGCCAGATGGCACAGGCGAGAAGGCCCCGCAGGGGGCCACCGGAGCGGCGCCAGTAATTGCGGCAATAGACGGCGCGGATATAGTCCGCCGCTGTCGCTTGAAGCGAGGGCTCACGCCGCTTCATCAGATAGGCATTGACAGGGAGTCTCACAGGCTGCGGCGTGAAGATCGGCGTGGAAGGCGCAGCCCCGCCTGGGAGGCCCATGGCGGTCTCAACAGAGCCGCCCGACGCCAATCCACCCTGTCTGAGATCGAGGTTGAACTTGCGCTCGGTACGGAATTCACTTTGCCCCGGCAGGCCCTCTCGCACCTCGACATCGAGGCGCCATGCATTCCGCCGGCCGGACAGACGATAGATATGATAACGAGCCGCCGGCCTGCCGCGATAGGGTCTTGCCGAAGCAGACGGTACCCCGATCACGGGGATCGCGCCGCCGGGCACCGCTATCTCCTCGAAATCGGACTGGTGCAAATGGCCATGAAGAACGAGTTCGGCGCCTGCATCGGCAAGGACGTCGATAAAATCCGGGGCGTCGAGCAACGCCTTGCGGATCGACACCGCCGGTAGAGGCGAGTGATGAATGAGGATGACGCGGAACATGCCTTCACGTCCTAGGGCGGTCAGCGTTTTTCGCAATCCGGCAATCTGTTGCGGACCGAGCCGGCCGGCCGCAGGCGTACCAGTGACCGGCATCGGCACGGCGCTGGTGAGGCCGACAAAGGCGATGGCGCCACGACGGCGCACGAACGGGAAATCGCCTGCCGAGGAAGGCGGCGCCTCACGCCCGCCGGCTTCCCCGCTTCCCGACATGAACTGCGCCCAGTGCGCCAACGAATGATCCCAGTCGATCCGCACACAGGCATCGTGATTGCCGGGGATGACCGTCACGTCGGCGGCCGATCCGATATCTTCGAGCCAGCGGCGGGCGGCGATGAATTCAGCGGGAAGTGCTATATTGGTGAGATCGCCGGTCACCACGATATGTTCAGGCTCGAAACCGCGAATATCCGCCAGCATGGTTTCGAGCAGCACCGGACTGTGGATATGCCGCTTGCGCAGCACCCACCCGAGATAGCTGGTGAAGCGCTTGTTGAACACCTGCCAGGGATAAGGCACGGGCACCGGCGACAGGTGCGGATCGGAAAGGTGAGCGAAGACAAACACGGGCCCGGATTCCCCCATTGGCTTGGCCAAGGACTAGATCATCCAAGTCGGCCATACCACCCTTGGTTTGTTACGGTTTCTTTACATTTTGGACAGATTCACGAGTGACCTGATCCGCGCGACGGCGCGGCCCATGTCATGTGCCGTATCGGCGCTTCCCGGCTGCGCTGCCGCCGCCCCGAACCAGGCGACCCGGCCGCTTTCAATAAGCGCGCGATGGACGATACGGATATCGCGGGTCCACCAATCGGGACCAAATCTGAGGCCAAGGCGCCAAAGCGTACTTGCCAAGTCGGCGCCCCTCCAATGAGGAGGCGGGAGCCTCGAAACCCGGCCCACCGTCGCTTCCTCAGCCCGCATCGAACGGCGGCCTTCTTCGATATCGAACAGGAAGGTAGGCTTTCCGGAAGCGCAGGCCTCGGCGATCATCGAAACGCTATCGGCGGTGACGATGATTTCCTCCGCCAGCGCAAGATAGGCATGAAACGGATTTGCCGCCTCACCGGCCTGCCACCGGTGGCAATGGGATGGTGCCGCCAATCCCTCGAAAAGCGCTTTCATCGCGGCAGGCGATGTGCGGGCCGATGTTGTCACGAGGAGCGAGCCGCCGAGGCTTCGCGCTCTGTCGCTCGCAGCGCGCGCCAGCCTCGCAGCCGCTTCCGGCCCGAACAGATAGGGGCCACTGCGGCCTCCGGCCAGAACGGCGATCCAGGGCTTCGGCAGGCCGGCAAAAGCGGATTGCCACGAGGCTGCCTCGGCAGACAGGCGCTCGGGCCAGGCATCATGCAGCGGCAATGCATTGTGCAGCACGTTGGGCAGGACCGGCAGACGATACTGGGGTGTCGTGATGACGAGATCAAATCGATCGAGCCGGGCCCATGGCGTTCCCAGATAGACGATCCGCACGGCAGGATTGAGGTGACGGCGAATCCAGAACGCGACGGCCTCGGTGCGACGCCCGGCAGCGATGATGAGATCGGGATAGGGCGGATCGAGTGAGCTTGAATTTGCCCGATCGACACCGATCAGCGTTGCCCCGAGCACGATGCGCGCCAGCCATTCAGCCGGACGATAGGCAAACTCCTTGACTTCGAAGGGGAGGCCCAAAGCTTCGGCAAGTGCGCGCAACTGAGTGTTGTCGCCGGTGCGGTGGCTCATGAGGAGCCAGATGCAGGGCGGCGCCGCGCCGGCCCGCTTTTTCATGCCAGAAGCCTGCTCGTGCGGGAAAATCCGGATAGATCGCAAGAACGCCCTGCGCCACCAGTTCGCGAAAGAATTGTCGCCGGTCTGCGGGCGCTTCCAGGATGCCGTTCCCGAACAGGAGAGAGACCGGTTTCCAGATCTGCGCCGGGTTTGCGACGGCAATGCCGGCCGACCGGTTGAGAGCCGCGGCAATGCGCAGGCCAAGGGGAAACGTTTGCGCCAGCATGAAAACCGATACCGGCTTGCCCGTGCTGAGCGCCTCAGCCGTCATCGAGATGCTGTCGGAGGTCACCAGGAAACAATCGGCTTGAGCCAGCGCGGCTCTATAAAGATTGAGCTTTGTCACGGCGCCCCATGGCTCGAAGAGGTCCGCCGCGTGCAGATATCTGCGAATATGTTCTTCGTTCCTCCTGCCCGTTCGCGGGCTGGTCAGAACCATGAGCGATCCCCCGCTCTCCAGCCCCTTGCCGTGAGCTGCTTTGGTGATTTGCTCAACGGTCCTTTCATCCAACTTGTCGGGTGGAACACTGCCGCCGATCAGAACGCCAATCCACGGCCGCGGTTTGCCCGCCATGCGCTGCAGCAGCGCTTCGCGTTCCTCGGCCGACGCGAAAGGTGAGTTCGCGAGCGGTACCGGAAGCGCGACGACGTTCTGCGCTGCCGGAAGACCATACTGAGCTGTGGTGAGAATGAGATCGCAACCAACGATTCGACCGGCCGGGCGCCCCAGGACAATGATTTTCGTTTTATCCCCGATACGTGCTTTCAGCGATTTCGCAACCCATGCCGCGGTCCTCTCGGCCACCATGATCGCATCAGGCCAGGGTGGCTCAAGTACGTCGCTTTTTTTCCGCTCGAGAAGCCGATATGCGGCCGATGTGAGGCGCACCATTTCTGGGGCGCGAAAGACGAGCTGCTTTTCCTCGACCGCCCATTGCGAGGAGCCGTCGTCTCCCTTTTCTTCGAGAAGCATGCCGGCGAGGTGGCGCATCTGGGCAAGGTCGCCCTCGCGGCGATGTTTCAAGATCCATATGCTTCGCCGCATCATGAAGCCGGTGTCCCGAATCCGAGAGGCATCATCCTCAAGCCTTCCGAGCGGCAAGATTCAAGCGGCCTGATGGCGTTCAGCCCTCCCAGGGCGGCACATTGACCGCAGCCTTCCTGATCACGTCCGCCGCGCGCGCGAGTTCGCTATCGGGCATCGTCTCATAGCAAGGAACCACGATCAGACCCCGCATCGATCTTTCGGCCGTGGCCGGCTCGAGTTCCGGCCGGTCTTGCGGCGCTGGAATATGTTGCGTGCGCGTCTGGTCCGCGGCATCGAATCCAGCCGCCCTCAGAGCATCGATGAATTTGCGCGGCTCGTTCACCAACATGGGGAAAACCCAATAATCATGATGTCCATTGGCCTGGGCCGGCAGCATCGTCGCGCCGCCGATCAGATCGCGCAGCCGCTCGCCCTTGGCCTGGCGCTGGCGCACAGTCTCGATGTCGAATTGCGACAGGCGCCGGTTCATCAGGTAGAGCATGGTGGCGGAGGGCTGGACGCGCCGGTTCTGTGAGGTCTTGAGCTTCGCCACATCGCGCACCTGATCGGCAAGATCGTCCTCATAGTCGCGCCCGCGCGCATTGTAGAAATGGTAGATCGCGGCGAGCACCGGCCGCGATGTGACGATCTTCAGCATCATGAACTGCCGGACGCGCTTGCGGTGCTTGCTCTCGGGCTGTACCGGATAAGTTGCCTGTATCGCCCGCATCTTCTCCAGCACAGCTTGTGACTTCACCCGGATCAGTCCGCCGCCCAGCGCTGTCGCCGTCTTGATCGGACCGAAGGAGAACATGTTGACGTCGGCCACCGCCGATCCTCGATAGTCCAGCCCATTGAACGCCTGAGCGCAGTCCTCGACGGCGACGATGCCATGCTCCTTGGCAAGGGCGAAGAGCGGGTCAAGTTCAAGCCGGGTACCGAACAGATGCGCCGCCACGAAAATCCGCGACCGCGGCGTGATTGCCGCTTTCAGCTTTTCCAGGCGCGGTCCCATATGGGCCAGATCGAGATCGACCGGAACCGGCACCAGCCCCGCGTCCCTGACGATGCGCACCATGCCCTTCACATTGAGCGCCGAGAAGATCACCTCGTCGCCGGGCTTCAGGTCGAGCGCCTGGATGAGCAGATCGAAGCCGGAGCGCACCGAATAGACGGCAATCGTGTCGCCACTGGAGAAATAGGCTTCGGCGCGACGGGTTTCCGCCGCCCGGTCGGGTGGATAGAAGCTGGCGGCCAGCGCCGCTACTAGATCCGGCCATCCGATCTTCAGTTGTGTTCGTACCCACATTGTTCTGGATCCTTTGACATGCGGGAGTTACCCGCAAATTCCCCTGATGACCAGAAAATACGTCAACTCAGCGTCAACCGCCGGGCATTGTCATGGAACAGAGCCCGCCTTTCACCAGGCGCGAAGTATCTAAATCTTGTTATCCGTCGCGACCGCTTCGGAATATGTGTGGCGGCTGGCGATGCGATAGGGAAACACCTTGCGCAACGCGACAAAGAACACCGGCGTCAGGAACAGACCGAAGAAGGTGACGCCGAGCATGCCGGAGAACACCGCGGTGCCGAGCGATTCGCGCATTTCAGCACCGGGGCCGGTCGCCAGCATCAGGGGCACGACGCCGAGGATAAAGGCGAAGGCCGTCATCAGGATCGGGCGCAATCTGAGCCGGCAAGCTTCCACCACGGCATCGACGACGGCCAGCCCGCGCTCTTCGGCTTGCCTCGCGAATTCGACGATCAGGATGGCGTTTTTGGCGGCAAGACCGATCAGCACGATGAGGCCGATCTGGGTGAGGATATTGTTGTCGAGTCCGCGCAAGTTCACGCCGATCAGCGCGGCAAGGATGCTCAAGGGCACGATCAGGATGATGGCGAAGGGCAGCACCCAGCTTTCATATTGCGCCGCGAGCGCCAGGAACACGAACAGCACCGAGAGCCCGAAGATGAAGATGGCGGTATTGCCGGTCTGCCGCTCCTGGAAGGCGAGCTCGGTCCATTCATAGGCCGTGCCCTGCCTGCAGCGGCACCGAGACATACATATTGTAGCGCTGGATGAGGGCTGGACCCGTCACGTCACGTATCTTGACCAACGTTCCCATCGGCACGAGCGCGCCGGTGGCCGATCTGACCTTGAGGCGCAATATGTCGCTCTGCTCGACCCGGTGCGCCTGATCGGCCTGGGCTCTGACCTGGTAGACGCGGCCGAAGGCGTTGAAGTCATTGACGTAGGACGTGCCGAGATTGATCGACAGCGTGTCGAAGATATTGGGGATCGGCACGTTCAGCATGCGCGCCTTGTCGCGATCGATCTCCAGGAACAGCTGCGGGCTCGAGGCCGAGAAGGTGGTGAATACGCCGGTGAGGCCGGGCGTCTGGTTGGCCTGCTGCATCATGCCATAAGCGAGGCCGAGGACGCGGCGCACATCGGCGCTGTCGCGCTCCTGCAGCTGGATCTTGAAACCGCCGGAATTGCCGATGCCGCGGATCGGCGGCGGAGGAATTGCGATGATGAAGGCCTCCTGGATTTCCTGCAAGCGTCCATAGAGCGCCCCGATGATTTCATGGGCATTGTGGCCTTGTTTCAGGCGGTTCTCGAAGGAATCGAACCGCGCGAAGACGACGCCGGCATTCGACGCATTGGTGAACGTGGCGCCCGAGAAACCGGCAAAAGCGACCGCGTCGGTGACGCCTGGCGTCGAGGCGATGATCTTGGAGGCGCGCTGCACCACGGCGTCGGTGCGCGACAGTGCCGCGCCTTCCGGCAATTGGATCACCACGATCGCATAGCCCTGGTCAAGCGTCGGGATGAAGCCGCGTGGCGTCGATTGCAGCGCAAAGACGGTTCCGGCGATGAGAGCGGCAAAGACCGCCAGCATCGCGCCGAGCGCAAGCCAAGTCTTGACCAGGAAGCGCACCACCCTTCCATAGAACTCCGACAGCGACTCGAAGCCGCGGTTGAAGCCATTGCCCGCCGCCTTCACCCAGCGGGTAAGGAAGAAGCGCGGCTGCATCTCGTGATGCGGCCGGAACAGCAGGGCGGCCAGCGCCGGCGACAAAGACAGCGAATTCATGGCCGAGATCACCGTCGCCACCGCGATGGTGATGGCGAATTGCAGATAGAACTGGCCGGAAATGCCGGGAATGAAGGCGGTCGGAACGAAGACGGCGATGAGCACCAGCGAGATCGCGACCACCGCGGCACCGACCTCATTCATCGTGCGATGCGCGGCGGTCGCCGGGTCGAAGCCCAGCTCGATGTTGCGCTCGACATTCTCGACCACCACGATCGCATCATCGACCACGATGCCGATGGCTAGCACCAGTCCGAACAGGGTCAGCATGTTCAGCGAAAAGCCGAAGGCGTAGAGGACGGCGAACGCGCCGATGAGCGATACCGGGATGGCGACAATGGGAACGATCGCGGTGCGCCAGGACTGCAGGAAGATCAGGATGACGATGACGACCAGGATGGCCGCTTCGAGGATCGTCTTGTAGACTTCCGAGATCGATTGCGAGATGAATTCGGTCGGATTGTAGACGATCTGATAGGCGAGCCCCGGCGGGAAATCGGCTTTGAGCCGTTCCATCGTCGCTATGATTTCATCGGCAGCTGCGAGCGCATTGGTGCCGGGCCTTTGGAAGATCGCCAACGCCACCGCCGGCTTACCGTCGAGATAGCTGTTGGTCACATAGTCTTTGGCGCCGAGCTCGATGCGCGCCACGTCCTGCAGCTCGATCAGCCTGCCCGCGGCAGTCGATTTGACGATGACATAGCGGAACTGGCGGGCATCCTCAAAGCGCCCTTGCGTCGTCACCGTATATTCGAAGGCGTTGTTGCCCTGGGTCGGCGGTCCCCCGATCGAACCGCCCGAGACCTGCACATTCTGGTCGCGCAGCGCCTGGACGACATCGCTCGCCGTCATGCCATAGGCGGTGAGCTTGTCGGGATCGAGCCAGATGCGCAGCGAATATTCTCGCTCGCCGAAGATGATGAGATCGCCGACGCCGTCAAGTCGCAAGAGCACGTCGCGCACCCGCGAGCGCGCATAGTTCGAGACATAGAGCTGATCGTAGCTCTCATCCGGCGACAGCATATGCACGACCATCATCAGGTCGGGCGAGCTCTTGGTCGTGGTGATGCCGAGACGGCGGACTTCTTCCGGCAGCCGCGCTTCGGCAATCGACACGCGGTTCTGCACCAGCACCTGCGCCTGATCGAGATCGGTACCGAGCTTGAAAGTGATGGTGAGCGACATCGAGCCGGTCGAGGTCGAATAGGATGACATATAGAGCATCCCTTCGACGCCGTTGACCTCCTGCTCGATTGGCGTGGCGACGGTCTTGGCGACCGTATCGGCATCGGCGCCTGGATAGCTCGCCCTGACCACGATGGTGGGCGGTGCGATTTCCGGATATTGCGCCACCGGCAGCTGTGTATAGGCGATGCCGCCCATGATAAGCAGGACCAGCGACAGGACCGTCGCGAAGATCGGCCGGTCGACAAAGAAATGCGAGAATCTCATTGACCGGCTCCGGCCACCGCCTGTTCAGGCGGCAGGGTCACCAGCTCAGGCTTGACCGTGACGCCGGGCCTGATCCGCATGAGGCCGTTGATGACGATGGTCTCATCGCCCGTCAGACCTGAGCGGACAACGCGATAGCCGTAAAGCCTGGGGCCGAGCCGGATCGGCTTGGCCGTGACCTTTCCGGCGGCATCGACCACATAGACGATACGCCGGTCCTGATCGGCGCCCACTGCATCATCGGGAACAAGGATGCCCTTGAAGGGCAGCGATCCCGGCATATTGACGCGGCCGAACAGGCCCGGCTGCAGGATGAGGTCCTGGTTCGGAATCTTGGCGCGGATGCGCATCGTGCCGGTGGCTTCATCGATCCGGTTCTCGGCGAAATCGAGCTTGCCTTTGACCGGCGATTCCATGTCATCGGCGAGCCGCACCGTCACATCGACGCCGCCCGCCCCTTCCTGCAGGCTTTCCTTGCGCGAGCGCGCATCGCGGGCATAGGCGAGGAACTGGCGCTCATCGACATCGAAATAGAAATTGATCGGATCGAGCGAGTTGATGGTGGTGAGGGCGGTCTGATCGGCCTGAACGAGATTGCCGACTGAAACCAGCCGGCGGTCGATGCGCCCCGAAAGCGGCGCCCTGATCTCGGTATATTCGAGATCGAGCTTGGCCCGGAGCAGGGCGGCTGTGGCGCCGTCGACTTCTCCAAGGGCGGCGAGATATTCCCGCCTTCGGTCATCCAGAGTGGCGACCGGAATATTGCCGGTCTGCGACAGTTTCTCGGCGCGCTCGAATTGCCCCTTGGTGAAATCGACCAACGTATTGGCGACGTTGAGGCGCGCCTGGGCTTCCTGCAGCGCGGCCTGGAACGGCCGCTGGTCGATGGTGAACAAGAGATCGCCCTGCTTGACGATGGCGCCGTCCTTGAAATTCACCTTGTCAAGATAGCCGCCGACGCGCGAGCGCAGCGTGACCTGGTCCACCGCTTCGAAGCGCCCAATGAATTCATCATCCTCGACGATCTCGCGCACCACGGGCTTCGCCACGGTGACCGGCACGGGGCCTGATTGTGCCTGGGCCTCGGCCTCAGAGGCGAAAGCCG
>VAZZ01000184.1 GCA_005884715.1 Alphaproteobacteria bacterium
CTCAGGCGATGCTTCGATAGCCTGCCCCGATGATCGAGGCTTTTGCCCTTCTGCTTCTTTGCCAGCTTGCCGGCGAAATCTTGTCGCATGGTTTCGGCCTACCGATGCCCGGCCCAGTTATTGGACTGCTGATCCTGTTTGCCGGTCTATTCGTCGCGCAGAATTTCGGATCGATCACCAGCGCATCGGTCAACGACACCACACTCGGGCGCGGGGCGAGCGGACTGTTGCAGCATCTCTCTTTGCTATTTGTGCCGGCGGGCGTCGGCGTGATCGATCACCTGGGCCTCCTCAGCAGCTACGGACCCGTACTGTTCCTGGCGCTGCTCGTGTCAACAACTCTTTCCCTCGCCGTCACCGCCCTGGTCTTCACCGGCATCAAAAGCTGGCAATCGGGCCGCAATGCATCATGACGCCAGGCTTCGATCTTTGGGTTTATCTGTCATCGACGCCGCTTCTGTGGCTGACGGTGACGCTCATCGTCTGGGCCAGCGCCGAGCGCATCGCCATTGCCTCAGGCCGGCATCCGGCGGTCAATCCAGTACTCATCTCGATCATCGTCTTGGGGGCGATCCTGATCCTGACCGGCACGTCCTTCGCGACCTATTTCCAGGGTGCGCAATTCGTGCATTTTCTGCTCGGCCCCGCTATCGTGGCGATTGCCGTGCCGCTCTATCGCAATCTCGACAGGGTCAGGGAAAATACCCTGCCGATGATCGCCGCATTGGTTGCGGGATCAGTAACCGCAGTCGTTTCGGCGCTCAGCGTTGCAGCTATATTCGGGGTTCCCGAGCCGGTGCTGGTCTCGCTCGCCCCCAAATCGGTGACGGCTGGCGTTGCGATGGGCATCGCCGAACAGTTCGGCGGACAGCCGGCACTCACCGCCGTGCTCGTCGTCACCACTGGTCTCATCGGCGCCATCATCGTCACGCCATTGATGAACGTGCTCGGACTCAAGGACTATGCGGCACGGGGCTTCGCCGCGGGACTTGCAGCCCATGGCATCGGTACGGCCAGGGCCTTCGTGGTCGACGAAGTGGCCGGCACTTTCGCCGGCATCGCCATGGCGCTCAATGCCGTCCTGACCGCGCTCATCCTTCCCCTCATTCTCTACTGGTTCCTCACATAGCAAAAAGGGAGATGCCGATGACCGGCACAGCGAAAGCGATCAAGCACATCGAAAATGATAAGGTGATCGTCACCGAATATCGGTTTGCCCCCGGCGCCAATACCGGATGGCATCGCCATGGCCATGACTATGTCATTGTGCCCCTGATGGACGGCAAGGTGAAGCTCCTGACCGCGCAAGGCGAGAATTTCGCCGAGATGAAGAAGGGCGTGCCCTATTTCCGCAATGAGGGCGTCGAGCATGACGTGATCAATGCCAATGATGTCGAGTACGCGTTCATCGAAATTGAAATCAAGTAGCGTCATAAAACTGTAAACTCCATGGCTAGAGTGCGGATCCTCAAGATGGACCCGCATTTCACCCCCGATTCCTCCCTGCCTTCCTTCGCCCAGCATCTGGCGATGCTCGACAATGTCCTGCCGCCTGACGACTTTGCCCGCATGGTCGGCGAGACAGAGGAACTGGCCGACACCGAGCGCAGCTACCTGCCGGCGCACAAGCAGGGCGGCACCGCCGCCTATGAGACGCTGGAGCGCAAAGCACCCGGCCTCGTCGCTCTCTACCGCTCCAGCTCATTGCGGCGCTTGATCTCAGACATCGTCAAGCTCGAGGTTGCGCCGACGCCGCTCCATGATCAGAGTTCCTGCTCGGTGCTGTTCTATGAAAAGCCCGGCGATCACATCGGCTGGCACTATGATCATAATTTCTACAAGGGGCGGCATTTCACCGTCCTCGTGCCGATCATCAATCGCGGGCGGGAGCCGAACGGACTTTCACAAGCCCGGCTGATGGTGCGCCAGAACAAGCGCGAGCGTGTGATCGCAACACCGCCCAATGCCATGATCGTCTTCGAAGGCGCTACGGTGCGCCACAGGGTAACGCCCATCGGCGAAGGCGAGAGACGGGTGATCTGGAGCATGACTTTCTGCACAGATCCGCGGAATTCCGCCTTCCAGGGCGTGGCGCGCCGGGTCAAGGACACGGCCTTCTTCGGGCTGCGGGCACTCTGGACCTGATCGCCATCCGGAACTGGCGCTTTCATGGGTCCAGATGCCAGAATAGGGAAAGATACGATCCTTCCCCTGTCCAGGAGTCCCGCAATGGCCAAAATGTCCGCCTCCGAAGCCTTCGTCGAAACGCTGGTCGCCTATGGCGTCAAGGATGTCTTCGGCATCGTCGGCTCCGCCTATATGGATGCGCTCGATCTGTTCCCGGCCGCCGGCATCCGCTTCATCCCGACCGCGCATGAACAAGGTGCCGGACATATGGCGGACGGCTATTCGCGTGTCTCGGGCCGGCATGGGGTATGCATCGCGCAGAACGGTCCCGGCATCACCAATTTCGTCACTTCGACAGCCGCTGCTTATTGGGCCCATTCGCCCGTCGTCGTCGTGACGCCGGAAACCGGTTCCGGCACCATGGGGCTTGGCGGCTTCCAGGAAACCGAACAGCTGCCGATCTTTTCCAAGATCACCAAATATCAGGCGCATGTGTCGAAGCATCCGCGCATGGCGGAATTGACGGCGCGCTGCTTCGACATGGCGATGTCGGAAAGAGGACCGACGCAGCTCAATATTCCGCGCGACAATTTTTACGGCGAGGCTGACTATGAGATCGCCAAGCCGCGCAAGATCGCTCGCGGTCCGGGTGCCGATGCCGATCTCGAAGAGGCCGCCGATCTTCTCGCCAAGGCGAAGTTCCCGGTCATCGTCTCGGGCGGCGGCGTCATCTTTTCCGGTGGCGTTGCGGAATGCGTGGCATTGGCCGAACAGCTCTCGGCCCCGGTCGTCAATTCCTACCTGCACAATGACTCATTCCCCGCCAGACATCCTCTGTGGTGCGGACCGCTCGGCTATCAGGGATCGAAGGCCGGCATGAAGCTCATCGCCGAAGCCGATGTGGTGCTGGCGCTCGGCACGCGCCTCGGCCCCTTCGGCACGCTGCCGCAGCATGGCCTCGATTACTGGCCGAAGAACGCAAAGATCATCCAGGTCGACAGCGATCACCGCATGCTGGGCCTCGTCAAGCAGATTTCGGTCGGCATTGTCGGCGATGCGAAGGAGGCGGCCAAAGCGCTGTCCTATCGGCTCGCCAACCGCAAACTTGCGGCCGCCGCCAATGCCGATGAACGCAAGAAGAAGATCAAGGCGGAGAAGGACGCCTGGGAGAAGGAACTCGACAGCTGGGCGTATGAGAAGGACGACTGGTCGCTCAAGATCGCCAAGGGCTCGCCCTACATGCATCCGCGCCAGATGCTGCGCGAATTGGAGAAGGCGATGCCGCAGAATGCGATGGTGTCGACCGATATCGGCAATATCTGCTCGGTCTCCAATTCCTATCTGCGCTTCAACCAGCCCAATTCGATGTTCGCCGCGATGAGCTTCGGCAATTGCGGCTATGCTCTGCCCGCCATCATCGGCGCCAAGGTGGCGGCGCCCGATCGCCCCGCCGTCGCCTATGTCGGCGATGGCGCCTGGGGCATGAGTTTCGCGGAGATCCTCACTTGCGTGCGCGAAGACATTCCGGTGACGGCCGTCGTCTTCCATAACAAGCAGTGGGGGGCGGAGAAGAAGAACCAGGTCGATTTCTATGACACACGGTTCTTGGGCGTGAATCTCAAGAATCCGAGCTGGGCGGATGTCGCGCGAGCGCTCGGCGCCGAGAGCCAAACCATCGACAAGCTCGGCGATGTCGGCGAGGCGCTGGACAAGGCCTGCGATGCCCAGAAGAAGGGCAAGACCACGGTCATCGAAGTGATGGTCACCCAGGAGCTGGGCGATCCCTTCCGCCGCGACGCGCTCAAATATCCGCAGCGGCTGCTTCAGAAATACAAGCACACGAATGTGAAGGCTCCTGCCTGATATGCAGGATCTGACAGTGTGCTGAACGCGAAGTTCCTGCTATTCAGCCAAACTGCAATTCAGGAACTTCGCATTTGCCCCAACCGGATACGAGCAGCTCCGCGCTGACGCCCCATGAAGTGCGCACAATCATCTTCGGCGTGATGGTGGCGATGTTCCTGGCCGCGCTTGACCAGACCATTGTCGCGACCGCAATGCCGACGATCGGGCGGGCGCTCGGCGATTTCGAGAACCTCCCCTGGATCGTCACCACCTATCTTCTGACCTCGACGGCGGTCACGCCGCTCTACGGCAAGATATCCGATATCACTGGCCGGCGGGTGATGCTGCTGGTGGCTATTGGCGTGTTCATGCTGGGCTCGATCCTGTGCGCTCTTGCGCCCTCCATGCTGGCCTTGATCCTGGCGCGGGCGCTCCAGGGCCTCGGCGGCGGCGGGCTGATTTCCCTAGCGCAGACCATCATCGCCGACATCGTATCGCCCATGGAGCGGGCGCGTTATCAGGGCTACATTGCCAGCGTCTACGCGACATCAAGCGTCGCCGGACCGGCGCTCGGCGGATTCATGGCCGAAAAGCTGCATTGGTCGGCGATCTTCTGGATCAATCTGCCGCTCGGCCTCGTCGCTTTCTGGATGACGAATTCGCTGCTCAAGAAGCTGCCGCGCCATGAAAGGCCGCACAGGCTCGATTTTCTCGGCGCGGGCCTGATGATCATTGCTACAACCGCCCTCCTCCTGGCGCTAAGTCTCGGCGGCCCGCACTATGGCTGGGCGTCACCACCGATCCTTGGGCTGATCGGTGTTTCCCTGGTGTTCTGGATCGCCTTCGTGGTGAGGCTCATGACCGCGCCCGAGCCGCTCATTCCCACCGAGATCCTCGCCAACCAGGTGGTGGCCATGGGCATCATCGCCGCCTGCTCAGGCGTTGGCGTGTTCATCGGTCTCACCATCTACACACCGATCTTGCTTGAAGGCATGTATGGGCTCACCGCCAGCCAATCCGGCTTCACGCTCATCGCGCTGATGGTCGGCACCGTCGCCGGGGCGACGCTCGCCGGGCGCATGATGGTACGCTTCAAGCATTACAAATACCCGACATTGATCGGC
>VAZZ01000185.1 GCA_005884715.1 Alphaproteobacteria bacterium
AAGAGATGGGACATGTCAGGCGTTCTGCCATTCGGCGCGGACCGCATCATCTACTTCCCGAGCCTCATGCCGGTCGCGCAATTGCGCGAAGTCAGAGGGCGGCAGCAGACGGCTCAGCGCCCACACCGCCATGGCGCGCACCAGGGGTGAGGGATCGCCAAGCAGTCGTTCGGCTTCCCGGGCGAGCTGCGGTTCACCCGAATTGCCGATCGCGATCAGGACATTGCGGATGAAGCGATCGCGACCGCTGCGCTTGACCGGCGAGCCCGAGAACAAGGTGCGAAAGGCCTGGTCATCGAGGCGCGCGAGCTCCGCGAGCTTGGGGGCGATGAGCTCGTCGCGCGCTTTGAGCTTTGCTTCATGCGCCTCGCCTGCGAATTTGTTCCATGGACAGACGGCCAGGCAATCATCACAGCCATAGATGCGATTGCCGATCGCTGAACGGAATTCGCGATCGATATGTCCCTTATGCTCGATGGTGAGATAGGAAATGCAGCGCCTTGCATCGAGCTGATAGGGGGCGGGAAAGGCCTTGGTCGGGCAGATATCGAGACAGGCGCGGCAGGAGCCGCAATGATCGCTCTCGGCCGCATCGCGGGCGAGCATCGCTTCGCTCAATATGGCGCCAAGGAAGAACCATGAGCCGAGCTCGCGCGAGACGAGATTGGTGTGGCGGCCCTGCCAGCCGAGTCCAGCCGCCTCGGCGAGTGGCTTTTCCATCAAGGGGGCGGTATCGACGAAGACTTTCACGTCCTGCTCTGTTTCCCTGGCCAGCCACTGGGCCAGATTCTTGAGCTTGCCTTTGATGACATCGTGATAGTCGCGCCCGAGCGCATAGACGGAGATGACGCCTGTGTCTTTTGCATTGAGCCGCTGCATCGGATCGATCTCGGGCGCGTAGCTCATCGCCAGCATGATGGCGGAACGCGCCTGCGGCCACAAAACGATAGGATCGGCACGCCGCGCCGCCGTCTCCCTGAGCCAGCCCATGTCGCCCTCGCGCCGCAAGGACAAGAATTCCTTGAGCCGCTCACCAGCTTTGGCCGCGGTGGCGGGATCAGTGATACGCAAGGAGGCGAAACCCTCTTCGCGAGCCTTGCAGCGCAATCTTTCCTCAAGCGGCATCATGCGCCCAGTATATCAGGGATCGGGGATCGGATGTCAGGAACCGCTCGTCCTGATGTCTGACCTCTGGTCCCTGAACCCTAGAAATCGAGATCGGTGTAGGATTGCGAGGCCGGCATGCCGCGAACGCCGTCGGCGAGAAGCGGCCTGAAGGACGGCCTTGATTTCAGCCTCTGGAACCAGGCTTTGGCGGACGGAAAATCAGCCCACGGAACATCGCCGATATAGTCGATCGCCGAGAGATGAGCGGCGCCGGCGAGATCGGCAAGCGAAAGATGGTCGCCGGCCAGCCAGTTGCGGCCATCGGCGAGCCGGCCGATATAATCAAGATGGGCCTTGAGCAGATCGAGCCCTTTGCGCACGCGCGCCATCTCAGGTGACCCGCCGCCCAGATCGCGCGGCATGAAGCGGCGCACGACCTTCTCGGTCAACACTGGCTCGGCCACCTCGGCATAGAATTTCGTGTCGAACCAGCCGACAAGTCGGCGCACTTCGGCGCGCGCCCTGGCATTGCCCTCGATGAGTGACGTCGCGCCGTTGCGGGTCTCCTCGAGATATTCGCTCATCGCCTCGACACCGCTGATCGCCGCACCGTCGTCTTCGATGAGGACCGGAAGCGTCCCCGCCGGATTGAATCTGAAGAGATCGGCGGACGGCGCCCACGGCTCTTCATCGCGCAGCTCCGCCGGCGTACCATATTCGTGCAAGGCGAGGCGCATGCGGCGTGAATAGGGATCGAGCGTGAAATGATGAAGACGGGGCATCGGTTACCTTTGACTGCAGAATTAAGAATCGATCACGTCATGATCCTGAACGCAATTCCATCTTAAATCATCGTAATGCAGCGGCGAAATACCGCGCCGCCATTGCCGGGCCGTCACGGCGCATATAGAACCCCACAGGGCGGGCGGCAAGCAATTACCCGGGGAAATACTCATATGCCCATAGAACAAATCCTCATCCTCGCTCTGATCCAGGGCATCACCGAGTTCTTGCCGGTTTCCTCTTCCGGCCATCTCATCCTGGCGCCCGCTTTGTTCCACTGGGCGGATCAGGGCGTGCTCACCGACGTCATGACCCATATGGGCTCGCTGCTCGCCGTCCTCGTCTATTTCTGGCGCGATGTCGTGGCGATGTTCTGGGGCTGTATAGATGCGCTCAGAGGACGGATTACCGCCAACGGCCGGCTTGCCTTCTACGTCCTGATCGGAACCATCCCGATCATCCTGGTCGGCGCGGCACTCAAATTCACTGGCCTCAGTGACCACTTGCGCAGTGTGACGCTTGTCGCAGTGAACGCCATCGTCTTCGGCATCCTCATGTATATCGCCGACACTTTTGGTCTCATGCGCCGCAAGGTGTCCGACATGACCTGGGTGCCGGCGCTCATCATCGGCATCGCCCAGTCCTTGGCACTCAATCCGGGAACGAGCCGTTCCGGCATTACCATGACGGCGGCGCGCGGCTTCGGCTTCGAGCGTCCGGAAGCGGCACGCTACTCGTTCCTGCTCTCCATACCGGCGACGGCGGCAGCGGGCCTTCTCATCATCGGCGATGCGGTCGAGAACGGCGTTGCGATCACCTGGGACGCCATCATCTGCGGCGCGCTCACTTTCGTGGTGGCGCTCGCCACTATTGCTTTTCTCATGCAATTGGTGCGGCGGATGAGCTTCCTGCCCTTCGTGATCTACAGGATAGCCCTCGGCGTCATCCTCCTTGCCCTGATCTTCTGGGGCGTGCCGCTCGGCGCAGTCGCATGATCCCGAAAAGCTGCAGACTGCATGGCCGCCCGTCGAGGCGGCCATCCAGGCCCATCAACTAACTCAAATCGGCGATCTCTTTATTCATCCCGGTCGGTGGAGAGAACTGGCCGGCCTTGCGATAGCGATAGAGGTAGGACGGCACGATTGCCTCGATGGCGCTGGGCGTGATGCCGAGGCCCTGCAGCGTGCGCCGCTCGCTGGCGGCCTCCCTACTGACGATGTTGTCGGCTTTCAGCAATTCCACCTGATCGGCAGTGAGGAGCGGCCTGGGCAGAAGGCCCAAGATCATGCCCTGCAGTCGGGCGATGGGCCAGGGCACCGGCACCAGAAGTCGCTTGCGGCCGATCGTGCGGAGGGTGAATTCGAGGATTTCGCGGAAGCTTATGATTTCGGGCCCGCCCAATTCATAGGTCCGGCCATTGGCATGGCCTGCATCGATGAGGCGGGTGACCGCCTGGGCGATGTCGCCGACGAAGACCGGCTGGAATTTCGTGGTGCCGCCGCCGATCAGCGGCAAGGCCGGCGAGAAGCGGGCCATGGCCGCGAAGCGGTTGAAGAGCTGATCTTCAGGGCCGAAGACGACCGACGGGCGCAGCACGATGGCGCCGGAGAAGGCAGCTCGGGCGCGTGCCTCGCCTTCCGCCTTGGACCTGGCATAGGCGCTGGCCGAATTGGCATCGGCACCCAGCGCCGATATCTGGATGAATAGGCGTGCCTTGGCCGCCCGAGCCGACCTGGCGGATGCCTCGGCACCAAAAACATGAATAGCATCAAAACTTTGCGCGCCCCCGCTGAAAAGAACGCCAGTCAGGTTGATGACCGCCTGGGCGCCGTCACAAACGGCCGCGAGCGAGTCCGGGTAGCGCACATTGGCCTGCACTGGCATGATCTGCCCGGGCACCCCCAGCGGCTGCACATGGCCGGCGAGATCGGGTCTGCGGCAGGCGACCCTGATGCGGTAACCGCGCTTGGCGAGGCTCCTGACGATATGCCGGCCGAGGAAGCCGGACCCGCCAATAAGGGTGATCAATGTATCGGAAGGATCAGGTGTCACGCCGTCAAATCCATCATGTTGACAGGATTTGGCCTTTTACCGGCGAGGGGCCGCCTTTGCAAAGCCGAAATCGCCTTGCACAACGCGCTCAGTTGACACTGACGCACAGGGTCATTTATGAACCCCCGCAATGCCCAGATGGCGGAATTGGTAGACGCACTAGTTTCAGGTACTAGCGCTGAGAGGCGTGGAGGTTCGAGTCCTCTTCTGGGCACCAATTTCACTCCCCGAGCTTCGGCCCGGCGAGCCCTCGACCTGACAGAAACGACATGAGAATTGGGCAGCTGCGCTTCCCGAGGATTGGGCCGAAAAGTGCGAAGCGGTTTTCGGAACGATCCGATGTGAAAACCAAGATAGAGCGACAGCTCTGCTTCGGCGGCGATGCGCAGCGAGCGATTGACGGATGGCGATAAAAATCTACAAGGGCGATTTGCCGGCCGGGCTCGATCTCGGGCCCGAGATCGCTGTCGATACCGAAACGCTCGGACTCAATCCGCTGCGCGACAAATTATGCGTGGTGCAGTTGTCGTCAGGCGACGGCAACGCTCATCTGGTTCAGGTCGACCGCGCCACCTATGATGCGCCGCGTCTGAAGGCGCTCTTCGAAAATCGTGCCGTGCTCAAGATCTTCCATTTTGCCCGCTTCGATGTGGCAGCCCTCAAACATTATCTGGGCGTCGAGACCGGACCGCTTTACTGCACCAAGATTGCTTCCAAGCTTACCCGCACCTATACCGACCGGCACGGCCTAAAGGACCTCGTCAAGGAACTGCTCGGCATCGAACTCAACAAGCAGCAGCAGAGTTCCGATTGGGGTGCCCATGTGCTGAGCGATTCGCAAAAGCAATATGCCGCACAGGACGTGCTCTATCTGCACGAGCTTAAATCCAGGCTCGATCAGATGCTGGAGCGCGAAGGCCGCAAAGGCCTTGCCCGATCCTGCTTCGATTTTGTACCGGTCAGGGCCGAACTCGATCTCCTTGGCTGGACCGAAGACGATGTCTTCGCGCATTGATGGCATCCAGCGTGTCCCGCGCGGGCGCACTGCCAGAGCCGCAGCCCGCTCTCGCATGGCACCCTATTTCTCGGGCGCCTTCGCGCTCATCGTCCTGTTGCTTGTCGGAATCTTCGTCTATCAGGCCGGTACCTTCACCTCCAAGCCGAAGCCTGCGGAGGTGCCCGCTTTGCCCGCCGATCAGGTGACCGTCACCGAATCGACCATTACCGGCCTCGACAAGCAGCAACGGCCTTATTCGATTTCGGCACGCACCGCCATCCAGGACAAGGATAACCCGAAACTCATCACTCTTGACGAGGTGCGCGGCGCGACCAACCGCAGCAATGGCGAGCCCATAACCTTCCAGTCACTGAAGGGGTTCTATGATTCCGACGTCAAGACGCTCGATCTCGATACCAATGTCGTGATCAAGTCGGAAGGCCGGTTCACGGCGCTCATGGACAAGGCCCATGTGATCGTCGAGGAGAAGCGTCTGACCAGCGATGTTCCGGTCGCGGTCGACCTGAACACTGGTACGATAAACGCCAATGGCGTGGAAATATCCAATGACGGTAACAATATTCTGTTCTTGAATGGCGTGAAGGCGCATTTCGAAAAATCGCAATCCAAAGGAGACAGCACCCCATGATGTTCCGTGCCAGCCTCGCTGTACTGTCCGTGCTTGCTGGTCTGGCACTGGGCGGCTTGCCCGCATCCACCCAGACGGTCGATGCCACCGCCGCCAGCAAGGAGGCGAAGACGCCGCAGAATGTCGATATCGAAAGCGATACGATGGAGATCTTCGATAAGGAGAAGAAGGCGGTATTCAAAGGCAATGTGAAGGCGGTGCGGGGCAAGGTGACGCTCAGTTGCGACACGCTCGACGTAAGCTATACCGAGGCGCCCGATGCCCAGGGTGAAAAGAAGACCGACGTCACCTTCCTCGACGCCGCCGGCAATGTGGTGATCGTCAGCGGCACCCAGACGGTCACCGGCAAGACCGCTCATATGGATGTCAAGGCCAACAAGCTTTGGGTGAAGGGCGGCGCCAAGGTGGTGCAGGGACAGACGGTGATGAATGGCGAGCAGCTTTTCGTCGATCTCAAAACAAACAAGAGCGAAATGACGGGCGGACGTGTCAAGGGCAGTTTCGTGCCTAGCAAATGAGATGTTTCACCCAATATTAATCTAAATGGGCGGTAATCAGGTGACGCAGAACGGTGAGGCAATGACGGTCGCGCGGGCCCGCAAGTCGGACAAGGCTTCAGGGCGCGGACGGCTGATGCCGGAGCGGGGGCCTCGGGTCCACGCCGAGGATCTGCCGCCGGACGACGGACTGGTTGCGATGGGGCTCCGCAAGAGTTTCGGGCGCCGGCCGGTGGTCAGGGGGGTCAACCTGTCCGTGAAGCGTGGCGAGGCCGTGGGGCTGCTTGGACCCAATGGCGCCGGCAAGACGACGGTGTTCTACATGATCACCGGCCTGATCGCGGCGGACCAGGGTACGATCAGCCTCGACGGGACGGATATCACCACCCTGCCCATGTATCAGCGTGCCAGGCTCGGTATCGGATATCTGCCCCAGGAAAGTTCGATCTTTCGCGGTCTCACGGTTGAGGACAACATTCGTGCCGTGTTGAGCTCGTCGAGCCCAGCCGCGAGCGGCGCGAAAGTGAGTTGCGTGAGTTGCTCGATGAGTTTTCCGTGTCGCATTTACGACATTCGCCAGCTGTGGCGCTATCTGGCGGCGAGCGTCGCCGGGTGGAAATCGCCCGCGCCCTTGCCACCCGCCCGCAATTCATGCTCCTCGACGAGCCCTTCGCCGGAATTGATCCGATTGCGATCGGTGATATACGCCAGCTGGTGCGACAGCTTACCGCTCGGAGAATCGGGGTGCTTATTACGGATCACAACGTCCGTGAAACGCTCGAACTCATCGACCGCGCGCTCATCATCCATGAGGGTGAGGTCCTGACCGAGGGCACGCCGCACGAAATCGTCAACAATGCCGATGTGCGGCGCTTCTATCTCGGCGAAGGCTTTAGTCTATGATCAGGGGTCAGATATCAGGGCTCGGGCATCAGGTAGCAGAAGTCACGAGTCGCGCTGTCCTGATCCCTGACACCTGATCCCTGAGACCTGCCATGGCGCTGACACCAAGATTAGAACTCAGGCAGGGCCAGTCCCTGGTCATGACGCCGCAATTGCAGCAGGCGATCAAGCTTCTGCAAATGTCCAATCTCGAGCTGCAGACCTTTGTCGAAAGCGAGCTTGAAAAGAATCCCCTCCTCGAACGTGACGAGACGCGCGAGGCGCCGGGCGCCGGGACGGCATCGGAAGAGCGCGACGTCGCCAGTGCCCTGAAGGATGATGCGAGTGCGGAAGCGCGGCTTGCCACGCTCGATACCGATCTTGACAATGTCTATCAGGGCGAGGCCCGCGCCGATGCGGAGAGCCGTGCCCAGATGGCGCCTTCCGATTCAAGCTGGGCGTCGCTCAAGCCGACGCGCGCGTTGTCGCTCGATCAGGAGGGTCTTGACATCGGCGCAACGCTGACGCGTGAAACGACGCTCGCCGAACATCTGACCGAGCAATTGATGCTTGCCATTGCCGATCCCGCCGACCGCCTGATCGGCCAGAATCTCGTCGGCATGGTGAACGAGGCCGGCTACCTCACAAGCGATCCGGCAGCAGTCGCCGAGATGCTGGGAACCAGCGTTGCGCATGTCGAACGCGTGCTCGCCGTGTTGCAGGGTTTCGATCCCGCCGGTGTGTTCGCCCGCGATCTCAAGGAATGCCTTAAGCTGCAGCTGAAGGAGCGTGACCGGCTCGATCCGGCGATGATGATTCTCGTCGATCATCTCGATCTCGTGGCCAAGCGTGATTTCGCCGGGCTCAAATCCCTATGCAGGGTCGATGCCGACGACATCCGCGACATGATCGCCGAACTGCGCCGTCTCAATCCCAAGCCCGGGCATGTTTTTGGATCGGAACCGGTGCAGCCAGTGGTGCCCGATGTATCGGTAAGGCCGGCACCCGACGGAACCTGGCTGATCGAGCTCAACAACGACACCTTGCCGCGCGTGCTCGTCAACAACCGCTATATGGCGCAGGTCTCGCGTGGCGCGGTGCGCGATGAGGACAGGACCTATCTCAGCGAATGTTACGCCAATGCCACTTGGCTGGTGCGCAGTCTCGATCAGCGCGCCAAGACGATCCTCAAGGTGGCGCGCGAGATCGTGCGCCAGCAGGACGCTTTTCTTGTTAATGGCGTGCAGCAATTGCGGCCGCTCAATCTCAAGACCGTGGCGGAAGCGATCGAAATGCATGAATCAACCGTCAGCCGTGTCACCTCGAATAAATACATGGCGACCCCGCGCGGCATTTTGGAACTCAAATATTTCTTCACCACTGCGATCAACTCGGCCGAAGGGGGAGAAGCGCACTCGGCCGAATCTGTTCGTCACCGCTTGCGCGAGCTGATCGAGCGCGAGACATCCGCCAACATATTGTCCGATGATACGCTGGTTGACATGCTCAAGACGGAGGGAGTCGATATCGCCCGTCGGACAGTCGCTAAATACCGAGAATCGCTTGGGATTCCCTCGTCGGTTCAGCGCCGGCGGGAAAAGAATGCGTTCGGCTGCTGAACCCCTGCGCCGGGCGCGGAATAAAGTTGACTTCATTGAGCACCGCGCCTAGCTTCCGCGCCGTTTTGGAGAGGGCTGGTCTTCTCTGGTGACACAGCGGAAGCCGAAAGACGGTATAGGAAACTTTCGGCAGTTGACGTCGGACGCCGCGCCGCCCAATTTATATGGGCCAAGTCGATAAAAACCGTCAGGTAAAATGCAGGTCAAGATCACTGGCAAAAATCTGGACATTGGCGCCGCATTGCGGGCGCATATCGAGAATCGGATTTTCGATATCGCCGAGAAATATTTCAATGGCTCTGTTTCCGCCCACGTCACGCTCGAGAAACAGCGTTCGCAGTTCACGTCCGATTGCACGCTGCATCTGGCGACGGGACTCGTCTTGCAGGCGCATGGCCAGGGCGTCGAGGCCATGCCGTCCTATGACAAGGCGGCGAGCCATCTCGAAAAGCAGCTCAGGCGCTACAAGCGCCGGCTCAAGGACCACAATGACAGCCGCGTCGAACCAGTGCGTCGGCGTGCTGCCGTGGATTACATCATTGCGAGCGCAGGAGAGTACGATGCCGAGGAGCCCAAGGACCTCAACCCCGTCATCATCGCGGAGAGTTCCGCCGATGTGCCGGAACTTTCGGTGGGCGAGGCCGTAATGCAGCTCGATATCTCCACCGGCCAGTTCCTGCTATTTCGCAATGCGCGCGACGGCGGCCTCAATGTCGTCTATCGCCGGCCCGACGGCAATATCGGCTGGATCGATCCTCATCTCGGCGCGGCCTCCTGACGCCGTTTCGCCCGAGCGCAACAAGGAATTTCATTGTCATGAACCTAGCCGAGATCGTCGATTCCCAATCGGTCCTGCCGAGCCTCAAGGCGCAGAACAAAAAGCAGCTTCTGCAGGAGATCGCGCATGCGGCAGGCAAGCATACCGCCATCGATCATCGAGTGATTTTCGAAACACTGCTGCAGCGCGAGAAGCTTGGCTCGACCGGCCTTGGCCACGGCATTGCCATCCCGCATGGCAAGATACCGACCCTAACGCGGGTCTATGGGCTGTTCGCGCGTCTGGCGGCGCCGGTCGAGTTCGATGCGGTCGACAATGAACCTGTCGATCTCGTTTTCCTGCTGCTTGCGCCTGAACATGCGGGTGCCGATCATCTAAAGGCTCTCGCCCGCATTTCCCGCCTGCTCCGCGACCACGACGTGGTGGCGAAGCTGCGGGGAACCGATACGGCTGAGGGTCTCTATGCGATCCTCACCGAGCCCGCGGCAACCCCGCACGCGGCATGACGGTGTATTAAAGCAGAGCGCCCTTCCGATTGCTCGAAAGGGCGCTCCACATTTCGGAGAGGTAATAATTCAGTGAACGGTGACGGGCGTCAATTCATGCTCGCGCGCCGCAGCGAAGGCAGCCTCAAAACTTGCTGAAATCGACATCGGCGTGCCATCGGCGCCATAGAGACAGTAGAGCCTGATATCGCCCGGTACATTGATTTTCTGCGGACCGAGGAGCTTTGCGGCATTGTCGGGCTCGATCTCACGGATGTAACCGAGCGCGCCATTGCCTAATACTGCCAGCTCTTCAGCGGCGATTTCGATTTTCTTTTCGGTGTCGGGTCTGGTCATCGCTCAGACTCCTTTTATTTCGATCTTGCGCACGA
>VAZZ01000186.1 GCA_005884715.1 Alphaproteobacteria bacterium
ACATCTCGCATTCATCCGTCGAGCGCGGCATCGCGCCTGACGCCACCGTGCATCTCGATTTCGCTTTGCGCCGGCTCACCGGCCTCATCGACGGGCTGGTGGTCTATCCTGAGAACATGAAGAAGAATCTCGACCGGCTCGGCGGCCTCATCCATTCACAGCGCGTGATGCTGGCGCTGACGCAAAAGGGCATGGCGCGCGAAGAAGCCTATGCCGCGGTCCAGCGCAATGCCATGCCGGTCTGGCGCGGCGAAGGCGATTTCCTGAAACTTCTCCAGGCCGACAAGGATGTCACGGCGAAACTGTCGAAGGCCGAGCTCGCCGAACTCTTCGACCTTGGCTATCACACCAAGCATGTCGATACGATCTTCAAGCGCGTGTTTGGCTAGCCGTGATACGAAAGTCGCGGGCTGCGATGGTGAAACATCGAAATGATCCGGCGATGACGGCACTTCATTAACCGTCGCCTCTTGGGCGGAAGGCTTCCACGCAAATCCGCCACAATAAGCGCCGCAGATCTCTTTTCGCAAATGCACTGAGATCCACGGAGATCCTCCCATGTTTTTGCGTGCCTTATCAGCCGCCGCTGTGCTTGCGGCATTGGCGTCGCCGGCTTTTGCCGGAGGTCCGGCCATTTGGGTCAATACCAGCTACAGCGTGCAGGTTCCGGTCAACGGAGAAACCGATACACAGATCACCGACCAGGAAAAATCGCTGAAACGGTCAATGTATGAGCGGGCCGCTCGCGAGTGCGACGACTTGAAGGCGACCATCGCCCTTACCTGTCAGATTACCAGCATCAACGTATCGACCCAGATCACACGCAATCCCGGGACGCCATCCCAGGTCTATGTCAGCGCCAATGTCCAGATGCAGGTGACTGTAAAGTAGCGCGTCGCACTTCAATTATTGATGACGATCCGCGTATCGCCCAGGCCATACTGACGCACGAGGCCGTAGAGCCTCGCCGCGTTGTCGGGCGCGAGGCGCACACAGCCATGCGAGGCCGGGCGCCCGAGATATCTCACATAGCCGGTGCCATGAATGGCATAGCCGCCGCGGAAGAAGATCGAATGCGGCATCGGTGAATTGTCGAATTTGCGCGAATAATGCATGCGCTTTAGCAGGAATGGTCGGAACGAACCGCGCGGTGTCCAATAGCCCGGTCTCGCGGTCGAAACCCGCCATGTCGCATAGGGCCATCCATTGACCCAGACGGACATGGTCTGGCTCGAAATATCGATCCTTACCGAGACATTCGCCTCAGCGCTCGAAACTGAGACCAGGATACTCAGGAAACCGGCAGCGACGATCAACGCGGCGGTCCGGAGACATCCACTACGCACACGCATGTCAGCCCTCAACCATCTCAGCCGGAATAGGAAAGCGTGACTTCCTTCACGTCGCCATGATTATTCCTACTGCCTTCCGGGCCGGAACGCATTGAATTTGCACAAACATGTTTAAGCAGGGATCAGGATTGCCGGTTAATCGAACAAGAATTCGCGCCCGACCTTGACGCGCTTGATGCCGTCATAGGCGATGATATCGGCCGTCGCATAGGTTTCCGACAGTGTTGCTGGCAGGAAGCTTCCTGTACCGACGATATCGAGGGGCGCCTTCGCCGCCCCCATGACCTGGCATTTCTGCGGGTCGAAGCCGGACGAGCCCACGATCTGTGCATCCTTGTATCCCGCCTCGTCCAGCGCCAGGCGCACGTGGATGATGGAGGCGACCGACACGCCCTTGCCGAACAGGATGCGGCGCACCTTGTCGACGAGGATGTTGCCGGGATCGAGCTGGAAGGCGCGGCCGCCGAGAATCTGTTCGACGATGTTGTATTCGCCGGAGACGCCCAGCCAATGTCCGACGCGCTCGACCGATTTTTCATAATCCAGACCTTCGGCGAAACGTCCGCCATGCGTGTCAATCCTGACACCGAAGGTCTTGCCTTGTCTGTCGAGTCTTTCGTCCTCATAGAACCACTTGGCGCAGCGCAGCGCATCGGTGATCTCCTCGCCCGTATAGCCGACGAGCGCATGCGGCATGGTGCCCATGCCGGCATCGGCGCCGAATAACGGTGCGGTCAGATCCTGCGATGATCCGATGAAGCCCTTGACCTTGGGATCGGCGCGCTTCGCCGCTTCGCTGCCGGTCGCCGCGCCATAGGCGGCGAGGATGTTCATCTCCGCGCCACTCGCATGGCGTG
>VAZZ01000191.1:0-7347 GCA_005884715.1 Alphaproteobacteria bacterium
AGGAACTCTCGATCGAGGAGGCCAGGCGGCATAATGGGCCGGTGATCTTCATCCGGGCGGATGCGGTCATCGATCAGCCCTTGATCCCGATCCTGGCGAAGCGGCCCAATCTCCTGATGATCGGCAGCACTGCAAAGGATACCGCACCGCTTGCCATTCAGGCGCTGGGCCGGCATGCCGATGCAATCGTCGACATATTGCAGAATGGCGGCGAGCCGGCACCCGAATTGCAATTTCTGTCACGCACTCCCGATCAGCTCGATGCCAAATTCTGGAAGGCGTTGCGCAAACGCGAGGTCCCCTATGCGTTTCGTCTGGCCGCGAACAACAGGCCTGAGGTCGAATGGCGGATGTTCATGGGGACTTATAAGGGGGCGACCGACCTCGTGACCAAACATCTTTGGCCGCGGCCCGCCTTCCTGGTCACAAGATGGCTCGCGCCGCGCAGCATCACGCCGAACATGGTGACATTGATCGGCGCCATCATGGTTTTCTTGGCTTTCTGGTTCTTCCTCAATGGCCAGTTCGGCCTGGGCCTCCTGGCGGCCTGGTTCATGACCTTCCTTGACACTGTCGACGGCAAGCTCGCACGCACCACGCTGACCTCCAGCAAATGGGGCGATGTCTTCGATCACGGTCTCGATCTCGTCCATCCGCCTTTCTGGTATGTCGCCTGGGGGCTGGGTCTGCGCCAGACGGCCTATGCTCTCGACAGCCGGACATTCTGGATCGCCATTGCGGCCATCCTCGGCGGCTACATACTCCAGCGCCTGATGGAAGGATTTTCGATCAAATGGTTGGGCCTCGAGATACATATCTGGCGGAAAATCGATACCGTGTTTCGCCAGATCACCGCACGCCGCAATCCCAATCTGGTGATCCTCACCGCCTTTACCCTGTCGGGACGCCCCGATTGGGGACTCATCGCAGTAGCCTGGTGGACCGTCATCTGCCTTGTGCTGCATGGCCTGCAGCTGCTCCAAGCCCTCTTTGCCCAGCGCAGCGGTCCGCTTGAATCCTGGATGGCAAAGAGCTGATGACGCGCGGCCTCATCGTCAATCCGCAATCGGCGCATGTGATCGTCCGCGTCCTTGAGAATTTCTCCCAGCTCAACCCGTTCCTGGCCGAAATGGCGGAAGCTCGGGTGAGCGAACTCTTCGTGAGTTCGGGCGACGGCACCGTTCACGCCATCCAGACCGAGATCGCCGAACGCTACGCAGCTTCTTTCTTTCCGCGCCTGGCGCTTCTGTCGCATGGCACCACCAACATGACCGCGGCCGACCTTGGCTTCCGCAACCGCAACGTGAAGGTCCAGGCGGATTTCATCGCCAATAGGGAGCCTCGCCTGTTGCTCAGGCGCCCGACCTTGCGGGTGGTCAACCCGAAGGACGGCAAGGTTCGTCACGGCATGTTCCTCGGCACCGGGGCCATATGGCAAGCGACCTTGTTTTGCCAGGACGCAATCCATGGCGTCGGTCTCAAGGGAGATATGGCCACTTTCGCGACCCTCGCTGCGGTCGTTGCAAAATCCATCTTCTCTGCCGCCGACCCCACCGATCGGACACGGATTGACCGGCCCTATCAGATCGGATTTTCCCGCGATGGCGCCGATGCCGTCAATGGCCAGCACCTGCTGCTTCTCGCCACGACCCTCGACAAGCTTATCCTCGGCACTCGACCGTTTTGGGGCGGCAAGGACGGCCCGATACGCATCTCCACCATTCCCTATCCGGTTCCCAGCATTGCGCGCTGGCTGGTGCCCTTGATGTATGGCAGCGAAGCCCGCAAGGCGCCGTTGGGCGCCCACAGCCTGTGCGGAAGCGCTTTCGATATCGCCACCGCGACGCCCTTCGTCATCGACGGCGAGTTCTTCGAAGGGCCGCAGGATAGACCCCTGCATCTCGAAACCGGGCCCGAATTCACCTATGTTTGCGGCTGATGGACAAAAGCCCTGCGAATATCACCGCACTGGTTGTCGGAACCCTCGATCGCTCGCTCTCGGCCGACGTCCGCGCGATCGCGGGCCATGTTCGCAAGCAGCATGAGCGAACCGCTGCGATCCTTGCTTATGGCTCCTGCCTCAGAGGCGTGAGCCCGGATGAATCGCTGATCGATCTCTATCTATTGATGGAGCGCGACCAGGATGTCAGCGGCAATCCGCTCAGTCGCTGGGCCGCCCGCCTCGTGCCGCCGAACGTCTATTATGCGGAAATGACTGAAGCCGGCCGGACATTGCGCTGCAAATACGCCGTCGTGTCCCTAGAGGCCTTTGCCGGGCGCATGAAGCCCAAGACAAGCAATCCCTATTTCTGGGCGCGCTTTTCGCAGCCCGCAGCACTCGTCTATGCATCGAAAGATCGAAACCGCGGCGGTGTGGTCGCGGCTATCGTCGATGCAGTCACGACCATGTATCGCGCCGCCCTCGCCTCGGCGCCGGCGCGCAGCGAAACGCTGGACATCTGGCGGCTTGGTTTCGAGGAAACCTACCGAACCGAACTGCGCCCCGAGGCTGACCACCGGGCCGGTGACATCGTCGTGGCAAACAAGGAATTCTATGCGGCCGCGGCCCGTTTTATTGGCAAGCCGGCAGTCCCTTCTGTGTCTTGGACGCAACGCCGGCTCGCCGGCAAGCTCTTGTCAGTGGCCCGCCTTCTCAAGGCGGCCTTCACCTTCGAAGGCGGCGCATCCTACGCGGCCTGGAAGATCGAGAGACATAGCGGAAAGAAAATCGTGCTGTCTCCATGGCAGAAGCGACACCCTATTCTCGCCGGCTTCATGCTGCTGCCGAGGCTACTATGGCGCGGCGCCATCAAATGAAATATACGCGCAACCGCTTGTTTACCAGGCCAATGGCTGTGCGCGTCGGGCCCGATGAGGGTACTGAGGCAGATGATTCTGCCTAGAGCTATCGCGCTCTAAACCGCCTTCCTGTAGTGTCCCTGGGCGACGACCTCTCCGAACAGCGAGACGATCCTGTCGATATCCTCGAAGGTATGCGCGGCGGAAACCGAACAGCGCAGCAGGCACTGCTTTCCCGGCGTTCCGGGTGGCAGCGCGATATTGACATAGACGCCGGCCTTGAGAAGCGCATTCCACATCGCGATGGTGGAAACTTCATCGGGGCAGTTGACCGCCACGATCGGGCTGACGCTATCGCAGCCGAGCGCCAGGCCGAGCGACTTGAAACCGTCGAAGAGGCGGGTGGAATTGACCCGCAGGCGGTTGCGGCGCTGCGGTTCCGCCTTCAGCTTGCGGATCGCCGCAAGCGACGTCGCTACCGTGGCGGGCGAGGGTGAAGCGGTGAACATGTAAGGGCGCGACGCATAGCGCAGCATGTTGAACTGCGGGTGGTTGCCGGCGCCAAAGCCGCCGATCGCCCCGATGCTCTTCGAGAATGTTCCGACGACGAAATCGACATCATCCTCGAGTCCCGCCTCATCGGCGAGGCCCCTGCCATTCGGGCCGAGGACGCCGAAGGAATGCGCCTCATCGACCAGGAGCTGGAATCCGTGCTTCTTCTTGACTTCGACGAAGTCGGCAAGCGGAGCGCGATCACCCAGCATCGAATAGATGCCTTCGACAACGACAAGCCTTCCGCCCTCATCCTCCGAGCGCGCCAGGCGCTTATCGAGATCGCTCGCATCATTGTGGCGGAACCGCACCAGCTTGGCGCCCGACAGCGTGCAGCCGTCATAGATCGAGGAATGCGAATCGGCGTCGAGATATATCGTATCCTTGGGCCCGGCGAGCCCCGCCAGCATGCCGAGATTGGCCTGATAGCCGGTGGTGAACATGATACAGTGCTTGCGGTTGAGGAATTGCGCCAGCTCGAGTTCCAATTCGCGATGCTGGGCATAGGAACCATTGGCGATGCGCGAACCCGTCGTGCCCGTACCATAGAGGTCGAGCGCCTCTTGCCCTGCCGCGATACAGTCGGGATCGAAGGTGATGCCCATATAGTTGTTGGTGCCGGCCAGAACGGTTTCGCGACCCTCGATGATGGCGCGGGTCGGCGACAGGATGCGGTCGTTGGTGAGGCCGACGGCATTGGCGCCTAGGGACAGCATGCGCTCATGGCGCTCGGAAATGGTGCGGTGCTTGTCGAACAGATCGGTCATGGGATCACACCTTTGCCAAGCGGCCTTCGACGACCTTCACGAGGTCGGCGATCGAGCGCGTTTCGGAGAGGACATTGAGCGGAATGTCGATATTGAAGTGATCTTCCACTTCCATGACGAAATCCATCACCGAAACGGAATCGATATTGAGGTCGGCCGAGATATCGGTTTCCGGCTTGAGGCCGATCTTGGCCGTGTTGAACGGTTCAAGCAGCTGACACAGGGTCGAGAATGTGTCTTCGCTGGCGCTCATTTGCTCTTCTCTCCATAAGACTTGGCAGGCGGTGTTCTATCTGTGGCAGGCTTGCCGGGCAACCATCCTTGTTCGCGATACCAGGCGATCGTGAGGCGAAAGCCTTCGGCGAATTGCCTGAGGCCCGGGCTCTGCGGATATGTGGCGCGCACGACCCAGTCGCGATGATAGAGCTCGCGCACTTTGCCCAGCGTCAAAGGTATACCAAGCTTGAAGAGGGCTCCCAACCGCGAAACCGGCCAGGCAAGAGCTTCGAGCAGCCATTGCGGCAGGAAAACTGCTCGGGCTTTGCGCCCTTCGACTTCAGCCGCGATCACCAGGAGATCCGACCAGTCATAGCCCCGGGGCCTGCCGTCATCGATCTCTATGAGGCCATGCGAATCGTCCGCCAGTCGGTCGAGCAGGAACTTCGCCAGATCCTCGACAAAGAGGAGCGAGAACCGCGCCTGCCTCGTGCCGGGAATGAAGGCAATGCGCCGCGTCAACTGCGCAAACAAAGGCAGCGTGGCCCGGTCGCCGGGCCCGTACACCACCGGCGGCCTCACGATAAGAAGGCCCTCGGGCCTAAGCGTGCTGAGAACGTCTTCGCCCGCCCGCTTGCTCGCGGCATAATCCGACAATCCAGGTTCACGCGCCGACAAGCTCGAGACATGAATGAAACGTTCAACCCCGGCCGCGATCGCCGCCTTGGCCAGATTCTCAGTGCCACCGGTGTTGATGGCGAAGAACTGGGCACGATCGGGCGCTGCGATAGCACCCGCGAGATGGATGACGGCGGAAGCGCCGCTGACCAGCCTATCGAGCGCTGCATCATCGTTGAGGCTGCCCAGAATGACTTCCGCCGATCCGAGGCCGCAAGTGCGCGGCCCCTCGCGCACCAGCAGACGAAGCGGAAATCCCGCTTCGGTGAGCATCTTCACCAGATGCTGGCCGACAAAGCCGGTACTTCCTGTGAGCGCTATTGGCCCCTTCATTGGCCCGGGCGATCCGAGGCTTACTGGGCGGCTTGAAGCCGCGTCTCACCTGAGGGACGATGCGGCATGCGAGCCAATGGTGAGATTTCGGTGATCTCACCGGCAATGTAGCCGTCCTTCGCGCCTGCGCGGGAAAGCTTCCCGGATGATGTAAAGGGCAGGCTCTTCGGCGCAACCAGGACGACGGCACATTCGACGCCCGACGTTTGATGGACGACGGCGGCAATCTTGCGCCGCAACTCTTCCATTTCCGCTGGCTCCGCTAGGCGGCAATGCACCAGCACGACGACGTCATCGTCGCCGTCCTCGCCTTCGACGGCAAAGGCCGCGGCATCGCCGCTGCGCAAAGGCTCGATCTGTTCGGCCGCCCATTCGATATCCTGCGGCCAGATATTGCGGCCGTTATGCAGGATCAGGTCCTTGGCACGTCCGGTGACGACGATCTCGCCATCGAGCCAATAGCCCATGTCGCCAGTATCCATGTAACCATCGGCGCTCATGACAGCCTGCGTCGCCTCGGAATTCTCGAAATAGCCCGCCATCAGGCTCGGACCCTTGATCAGGATATGGCCTATCTCGCGATCTGTGAGATCCTGGCCGTTATCGCCGCGAACCACGATCTGGTGGCCGGCGATCGGCTTGCCACAAACGACGAAGTTGCGCACCCGCTCGGGGCTCGCCTTGAGCGCCTCGCTTGCCGGCACGGCGCGCTGCGCCAGTTTGTAGTGGAGGCGATCAACCGTATCGATTTTTACTGGCTTGGTGAGGTCGGCAAAGGTGATGGCGAGCGTCGATTCGGCCATGCCGTAGCTCGCCGTGAAGGCTTTCGCATCGAAGCCCGCGACCGACAGTTTCTCGGCAAAGAGATTGAGCACATCGGCGCGCACCATGTCGCCGCCAATGCCGGCAACCCGCCATGCGCTCAGGTCCAATGTCGCCGCCTCGCCGTTGATGCGGCGTGCCGCGAGATCGAAACCGAAGCTCGGCGAATAGGCGATAGTGCTGCGGTTGTCCGACATCAGTTTGAGCCACAGTGCCGGACGGCGGGCGAAGGATGGCGTCGACATGTAATCGACGGTCACCTGCCCCATCATCGGCGACAGGCAGAAGCCGACTAGGCCCATATCGTGATAGAGCGGCAGCCAGGAAAATGCCCGATCATCATTGGTGATCTTGAGGCCGTCGCGCAGAATGCCGCGCGTATTGGCGACGATCGCCTTCTGGGTGATCAGAACGCCCTTCGGGCTCGACGTCGAGCCGGAGGAATATTGGATATAGGCGACATCGTCGACTTCGAAGGGCCTCGGCTTCTCGATGCTTTCGGGTTGCGCCTGGAGTTCCTGGAAAGTCTTGACGATGGCCGTGCCGGCGATCTGCGCGGCCGCACCGATATGCGAGCTCAAATCGCTGGACAGGATGACGGCACTGGCACGCGCCTTCTTCAGCATGCCGGCAATGCGCGACACATAGGCTTCCTTGCCCCCGATATACATCGAATAGGGCATCGGGCATGGAACCAGGCCGGCATACTGGCAACCGAAAAACACTATCATGAAGTCCGGGCTGGTCTCGGCAACGATCGCCACGCGCTCGCCGCGCTTCAAGCCGCTCGATAAGAGCTTGCGCGCCGTCGCGACAGCACGCGTCCTCAGTTCGCGATAGGGCAGCACATGCTCCAACTGACCGCGTGACGAATAAAAATTGTACCCAGTCACGCCGCGCGCCGCATAATCCAGACCCGCAGCCAAAGTGGCAAAACCACCGAGCACTTTCGCCAGCACTGGATTTTGATGTGGTGTAGGCTTCAAGACAGGCCCGTCCTCACCCTGCCTCAAGCTGCCCTTGACAACCGTCCCGTGCAAAACCAACCTCTTGATTTAACTGCCCTATCCAGCGGATAGGCCCCGAATGCGCCAGACTCGCCGAATTCCCTTTACCCTTAGCTAACAGCGCTGTCGGGAAGCATAAAATCAAAAGGTATTTCAGAATATAACGGGTCTAT